>DASRCD010000101.1:0-3852 GCA_035653315.1 Candidatus Angelobacter sp. | reverse complement strand
GGTGGAGAGTCCTGATCGCCATGGCTGCGCAGCAAAATATTCCGCCGGTGTTCGTTGAGGGGCTGGATGTTTCTGCCTATGGTATTACGCGCAGCGTGGGCCGCCACGGGGTGCCTGTTTACGCGCTGAATGATCATCTGCGCGATCCGCTGCGCTTTTCCCGCTATATACGCGATTGCATTATTTACCCGGACGACCCCACACAGCCTCGCGCCTATGCGGGTGATAGCGTTGCCAATGAAGATGTGCTGTGCCAATTGCTGCTGGAATGGGGAAAGCGCCTGCAAACCAAATCGGTGTTGTTTGCCACCTCAGACTGGTTTGCGCGTTTTCTTTCCAGCCGGCAACAGGAGCTTGCGCCGTACTTTCTTTTTCACTGGGTACCCTGGGATCTTTTCAACACCATCGTGGATAAAGGGCGCATGGTCCAATTCTGCCGCAGCGTGGGAGTGAAAGTTCCGCGCACGCACATCACGCAACCCGGTGATGATATGGCAGCCATCACACGGGACTTTGTGTATCCCTGCCTGGTGAAGCCTATCCATCGTTACACGGCAGGTTTTCCGGTAGAGACGGCCAAAGTCTTGATTGCACAAACTCCGGAACAAGCGCAGGGATTTTTCGCCAGGTATCCGCAGCTCAGCGGCGCAACGCTGATGCAGGAATTGATTGAAGGCGCCGATGATCAGGTTTTTCAATACACGGCGTTGGTCAACAACAGGGATGAAGTTGCCGCATATTCCACCGTGCGCAAGCTGCGCCAGTATCCTCCTGGTTACGGCAGCATGTGTTACGGCCAGACAGAACGCAATGAAGAGCTGGCCGCTGAAGGTGACAAGCTGATTCGCGCGCTTGGCTATCGCGGGTTGGGCTCCATTGAGTTCAAGCGGCGGCAGCGCGATGGCAGATATTATTTCATTGAGATGAATACGCGCCTTCCCTGGTACAACGGCATCTTTGCCGATGCGGGCGTGAACCTGCCTTACCTTGCGTATCTTGATCTCACCGGCCAGAACACAAACATCGCGGCCACGCAGCGCGACCTTACTACGTGGGTTGGCTATCACAACTATGCGGGATGTTTCCGCGAAACCAACCGCCAGATAGGTTGGGGAAAATTTGCCGCCAGCGTAGCTTCCTCCAGGTCTTATGCGTGGTGGAACTGGAGTGATCCTAAGCCCTTTTGGGCTTCGGGCCTTCTTGCCGCGCGAAGGTCAGCGGGCAGCCTTTTGCGCAGGCTGAAACTCCGCCGCTAAACTTCGTCCCAATAACTCCGAATATCCCTAATTAGCCATCATAATTTCTGGAACCATTTGCCTGCTGTTGGCGTATTTGTCTCTAGCGCCATAGGTGTATTGATTCGTGCCCGCCGGAGGGAAGCCATGGGATTTTTTGCAACGCAACTGAAACAGGTCATGCGGCGGCTCAGCCGCACGCCTATGTTTACCGCTGTAACTCTCATTACGCTGGCGGCGGGTGTGGGAGCCAACACGGTTGTTTTCAGTGTGCTGGAAGGGATTCTGCTTAAACCCCTGGCATATCCTCACCCGGAAGAGTTGGTCGCCATTTCTCACAATGCGCCCGGACTCAACATTCCAGAGCTGCCCGGAGCGCCCTCAAATTATTTTATCTATCGTGAGCAGGGCAAAAGTTTTCAAGATATTGGAATGATGACGGGAGATTCCGTCAGCGTCACCGGCGTGGCTGAGCCGGAACAGGTCCACGCGCAACGCGTGACGGATGGCATTACCTCGATCCTTGGCGTGCCGCCCATGCTGGGGCGCGCGTTCACGCGGCAGGATGACGTTCCCGGCAGCCCGGACACGGTGATTCTGCTGTATGGATATTGGCAGCGCAGGTTTGGCGGCGACCGCAACATTGTGGGAAAGACAATCAAAGTAGATGGCTCGCAACGGCAGATCATCGGTGTGATGCCGCGCAATTTCCACATTATGGACATGGCCGATCCCGCGCTGCTGATTCCTTTGCAATTTGATCGCAACAAAGTTTTTCTTGGAAACTTCAGCTACTTCACGCTGGCCCGTCTCAAGCCGGGCGTTTCCATTGAACAGGCTAGCGCGGATGTAACCCGCATGATCCAGATCGTTGGCGAAAGCTTTCCTCCTCCTCCCGGATTCAGCCTGCAGATGTTTCAGAACGCGCATCTGGGGCCAATCATTAAGCCGCTGAAAAGCAGAGTGATTGGCGATGTGGGAAAGCTGCTCTGGGTCTTGATGGCATCCATTGGCATGGTGCTTCTGATCGCATGCGCCAATGTGGCCAACCTTGTGCTGGTGCGCGTGGAAGGCCGCAAACAGGAGCTGGCCATTCGCGCGGCGCTGGGCGCGGGCTGGAGCCGCATTGCTTCAGAGCTGTTGTTTGAAAGTCTGGTGCTTGGTGTTTTGGGCAGCCTGATTGGTCTTGGACTGGCCTATGGCGTACTGCGCGTTCTTGTGGCCATGGCTCCGCGCGGTCTGCCGCGCGTGAGTGACATTGGCATTGATGGGACCGTGCTGTTGTTTACGCTGGGACTTGCGATACTCACCAGCTTGCTTTTTGGCGCCATTCCTGTCTTCAAGCATGCCGGAGCGCGCCTTGCCACCGGCTTGCGTGAAAGCGCCAGGGGGGCAAGCCAGAGCCGTGAACAGCACAGTGCGCGCAATGTGCTGGTTGTGGTGCAGGTTGCGCTGGCGCTGGTGCTTTTGATCTGCTCCGGGCTGATGGCGCGCACATTTTTCGCGCTCACTCATGTGCAGGCTGGCTTTGTTGCGCCGGAACAAATCCAGACCTTTCAGCTTTCAATCCCGGAAGCAGAGATCAAAGATGATGCTAGCGTGCCGCGCAGGTTTGAAGAGATCCTGCGGAAAGTGGCGGCTGTTCCGGGCGTGCAGTCCGTGGGGCTTTCCACCAGCATTCCGCTCGATAATAACGAAAGCTTTGATCCCGTATTCGCTGAAGATAAAACCTACCGGCCCGGAGAACTGGCCCCGCTGCGGCGTTTCAAATTTATCTCGCCGGACTTTTTAAAGACTATGGGCACGCCATTGGTAGCAGGCCGCGATTACACATGGACTGACCTTTATAACAAAGCCCCTGTAGCGCTGATCTCAGAAAATATGGCACGTGAACTTTGGGGTTCGCCAGCCGCGGCTCTGGGCAAACGCGTGCGTGTTGGCGCCACGGACGATTGGCGCGAAATCATTGGCGTGGTCACAGACGTTTATGACGACGGCTTGAATCAGGAGCCTGCCAAGAGCGTTTACTGGCCCATGATCATGCAGAAATTTGAAGGGCAGGATTTGCGGGTGACACGCGATATTTCATTCGCATTGCGAACGTCGCGCGCCGGAAGTGAAAACCTGATGAAGGACGTGCGGCAGGCCGTATGGTCCGTTGATCCTAATCTGCCTCTGGCGGCGGTGCATACAGTGGAATATTACTATCGCACCTCTATGGCCCGGACTTCATTCACCCTGCTCATGCTCGGCGTGGCTGGAGCCATGGCGCTGCTGCTGGGGACCGTAGGTATCTATGGCGTGATTGCTTATTCTGTTTCACAGCGCACGCGTGAAATCGGCATACGCATGGCTCTGGGCGCGCAACGGCAGGAGCTGACGGCAATGTTTGTCCGCCACGGGCTTATGCTTACCGGAGTTGGCGTAATGATTGGCCTGGTGGCGGCCACGCTTTCCATGCGCTTTCTTTCAACGCTTTTGTTCGGCGTAAAGCCTGTGGACTTCATTACTTACGCAGCGGTTTCCATTGGGCTGGCGTTCACGGCGCTGCTTGCCAGTTATCTGCCATCACGCAAAGCAGCCACCGTGGACCCGATGATTGCTCTGCGCGGAGAGT
>DASRCD010000100.1:0-2454 GCA_035653315.1 Candidatus Angelobacter sp. | reverse complement strand
CCTTCCGGCGAGGTAGAGCTTGCGCATTTTTCTTACATGGGCGGCCTCACTGATTCTTACCGCTCGCTGCTTTACGTGGAGCAGATGCGGGAACGCGGCGCCAAAGTCACCAAATCCTGGACTGGCCCTGAGGGCATTGAGCGATATCTGGCGGTTGAGCCAAAAGGCCGCCTCATACAGTCACTTAAATCTTTTCTCAGCAGCCGCACGCTGAGCGGCACAGACGTTTTTGGCCGCCGCGTTTCGCTGGAAGAGCTGATTGCCCGCATCCTGCGCGACCTGCGTGAAAAAGCCGAGCATCAATTTGGCATTCCCATCAACTCTGCTGTCGTCGGGCGGCCTGTACATTTTGTTGGAGCGGAAACAGAAGCCGATGACCATTATGCAGAAGGCCGCCTCCGCGGGGCATTTCAACTCGCCGGATACGAATCCGTAGAGTTTGAACTTGAGCCAGTCGCTGCCGCCCACTATTACGAATCCACGCTGGACCATGACGAACTGATCCTCATTGGCGACTTCGGCGGCGGCACCAGTGATTTCTCCCTGGTGCGCGTTGGCCCAACCATTCGCCAAAGCGGCAGGACCGCGGAGAGTCTTCTGGGCAACTCAGGTCTCGGCATTGCCGGTGACGCGTTTGATGCCAGGATCATTAAGCATCTTGTTTCGCCCGCTCTGGGCGCGGGAACCAGCATCAAGTCCATTGATAAGATTTTGCCCGTGCCCGCCTGGGTCTATTCCAAGCTGGAGCGCTGGCACCACCTCTCGCTCCTGAGAGCCAAAGACGTTATGGACATGCTCAAGAGCATTCATGCCCAGGCGCTTGAGCCGGAAAAGATTGCCGCCTTGATCCATCTGATCAGGGAAGACCTTGGCTATCATCTGCATCAGGCGGTGCAGAAAACCAAGTCTGATCTCTCCGCGAATGCCGCTTCCACCTTTCGCTTTGCCGATCCCTTCATTGATCTTTCTGCCATGGTCGAGCGCGCTTCCTTTGAACAATGGATTGCTGAAGAACTTGAGCTGATTGCCGCCTGCGTGGACTCGCTTCTTCAAGCTTCCGGGGTCAGCCCAAAAGATGTGGATATGGTCTTCCTGACCGGCGGTTCTTCCTTTGTTCCCGCCGTCAAGCGGATCTTTGAAACCCGCTTCGGCGCCAAGCGCATCCGCGCCGGCAATGAGTTCACGTCAGTAGCTCGAGGGTTGGCGCTGAAGGCTAGGGAGTTAAGCTCTTACCTTCTATAATATTTTCTAGCTCTTCAATTGCTTCTCGCTCAACTCGCCAGGCATGATTTCGAAGCTCGTTCGCACGTAGCACCAAGTCTCCGATTTTGTTACGGACCTCCCGGGACGGAAGCGGTATCAATACAGAGCCAATCATCTCCCGGTCGATTTCTAGGATGACAGACCCATAGGACTGTCTCTTTAACAGTCGTTGTCCGTAGTCGGATGACAGCCATGCGTAAATGTAGCCTGGAGTCATTTCGTTGGCTGCAACAAGACGTGTGGCGTGCTGATTCGCCGTCCATCCCTCCATGTACGCAGGAATGATTTGGACGCGACCAATGGTACCGGAGCAGCTCACAGTCACCATGTCACGTTTCAATGCAATTTCAGGGAGATCCTTGGTGTGAGCACCTTTCGCGAGCCGCTTAATGTCCACAGGGTCAATTTGCATCAGTTGCTTGCTGCTGAACATAGGAATTCCGCCAGTGGGTACATACACGCGTTGCGAAACTTTGTGATGGCGCGAATCTCATGTGTAACTCTTGAATCGCCCAAAGTCGTAACTTCCCAGCGGCTTTTCCGCAGGATGTTCTCCGCTGCTTGAGCGATGGGATCATGAAAGCTGGCATCGAAACGCCATCCAAGACGTGAAGCCCTTTGCTTCACAATGACCGGCCCGGTATTTTGTGTTAATACTGAGGATAAAATGGGAAGTTTCAATAGTTCGTGAAGTTTTGTATCCGCGTCGTCCAATAGTTTGTTGGCATTGTCGCGTGCGTCTGAAGCATTAAGCATCATGCTTCCAATCCGTTTGCGCGTGGGTGCAGACAAGTAAGGCACCTGTACCCTTGCTAGATGCTCAGGCTCGATATGTTGCACAACGGATCCATAAGAAGCATTAATCAATTGGAGCCGACCGTAGCGGCTTCTGAGGAATGCAGCCATGAAACCAGCATCTTCTGGCACGGGAGTGCGAAGGCGGATCGCATGCTCGGACAACGCTCGCCCCGACAATTGGTTTGAAGCGAGGCTGACGTTGCCAACTGTGCCTGAGCGCGAGATAAGCACATCCAATTCGCGAATAAGAAGGTGATCTAAGTGAGACGTTAACTTTTGGCTCAGGTAGTTCTCAATCTCAGGACGCATGCTGATTATGTCGGAACTGGACAAGAACGGCGTACCGTGCGCGGCATCCACATATACACGTGGGAACCGTGTCGGCTTACTTGC
>DASRCD010000099.1:0-3402 GCA_035653315.1 Candidatus Angelobacter sp. | reverse complement strand
AAGCATAAACGTGCGCCCATGATCCAATCACCTCCCCGTAGATGGCCCGATTAATCCCATTCGCCGCTCGGGAGGGAGGGTAAAGTAAAAAGTAGCGCCTTTTTCCACATTAGCTTCCGCCCAGATATCACCGCCATGGCGCTGAACAATGCGTTGAACGGTAGCAAGCCCTATGCCAGTGCCGGGAAACTGAGAGGTGGAGTGGAGCCGCTGAAATGGTTTGAATAAACGGTCGGCGTTACGAGGATCGAACCCGGCTCCATCGTCGCGGACAAAATAGACAGTGCCTTCCGTCCTGTCTTGGCAGCCAAATTCGATCCGTGCCTGCGCATGGTTGGAAGTATATTTCCAGGCATTGCGAAGCAGGTTCTCCAGCACAATTTGCAGCAGCCTGGGATCGCCTTCCACGGAAGGACAGGCGCTGATCACGGCCTCTACCAGGCGCTCCGGTTCCCGCCGTTGCAGATCGTGCATGATCGATTGGGCCAGCGTGGAGAGATTGACCGGCTGTTTGTGCATTGCTGTGGTGGTAACGCGAGAGAGGTTCAGGAGATCGTCGATTAGCTCGGCCATACGGCGCGAAGCGCCTCGCACCTGTTGCAGGTAATCGCGGCCTTCTTCGCCAAGGGTGGCTCCATATCTTTCCGCCAGGAGAAGAGTGAAGCCGTTAATACTTTCCAGCGGGCCACGCAGGTCATGCGATACCGAGTAAGAAAAGGCTTCCAACTCGCGATTGGCAACCACCAACTGCTGCGTCCGATCCGCGACGCGCTGTTCCAGTTCACCGTGGGCCTGCAAAAGCGCCTGGTCACGCGTTCCAATCTGCTCAAGCATGTCATTGAATGCATTTACCAGCAAACCGATTTCAGTACGATCGGAGACTGGTCCGGCCCGCAGCGTGTAATTTTTCTGTCCCGAAACAGCTCTGGCAGTCTGCGCCAGACTGACTATGGGCTGCACCAGGCGGCGTTGATAGACCGAGGAAATGATCAGAGCGGCGATCAACGAAAGCAAAAGGACGATGAGGGCAATAAAGAGATAGCGCCAGAGCCGGTGCGAAACCTCTGACAAACTGGAACGGATAAAGACTGCCCCCAAGACCTTGCCCTGAAAATTAATGGTCCGCACTACCATCACTTCATTGGAACTGAATTGATCGACTTCCTCCTGGCCCGGAGGAACAAGCGGTATCGCAGCTTGAGCCTTGGGAACGTAGCGCGCGAATATCTGTCCTTCTGGCAGCATAATGCCGGCCGACAGCACATTGGGGAAGCTACGTAATGGAGACAATGTATTCGCAGCCGCCTGCGGATCATTGAAGGTCAGGGCAGAGGCGCTGTTAGCACCAATAATTTCCGCTTGCGCGGACAAATTCCGCACCAGATTTTGCCGGTAGGTGAATTGATCGTAAAGGGTAAATCCGAGGCTGGCGAATACCAGGGCCGAGGCGCTTACCAGCAGGTTCATCCAGGTAAGCCGGGCTGATATGGAGGAGAAGCCCCTGCTCTGCATCACCTTCCTCCTTCCGGCTTGCCGCGAACCGATGTTGCAACTTTTAGCAGTTCGGAGCTCAGTGCGATGCCCGCATCCTGTGCGGCCTTCAGGTTGACTGCAAATCGAACGCGATTTT
Organism: Candidatus Angelobacter sp.; assembly: GCA_035653315.1. Taxonomy (GTDB): domain Bacteria; phylum Acidobacteriota; class Terriglobia; order Terriglobales; family Acidobacteriaceae; genus Angelobacter. The sequence continues at coordinate 1,772 of DASRCD010000099.1, read as the reverse complement.
CCGCCGTCACAAACTCAATCATCCCCCCATGATCGAGAAAGCCAGGAACGTCACTTACTGTAAGAACGCCTGACTTTTTTAATCCCGCAAGCAATCTTTTTCCCTGGGCCTCTTCTGAACGGCCAATGAACAGAACCTTGCAGGCGGTTACGCTCTCACCGGTCTTGAGCTGTTGGACGACCACTGGTTTGCCATCTATTTTTTCGCCACGCACTGTGGCATCAAGAACAGAGCTGAAACGGTCTTCGCCAAAAACGCAGATGGGAAAATCCGGTGTGCTGGAAGCCGGACTGGCAGGCCAAGTGGCGAACTTGCCGAAGTTAAGAAGGTAGGCCGCCTTGACCTGAGATTCCGTCGCAGGAGGCTGGGCGTGCAATCCAACCACGAGCGCTAAGATCACAACGGTTGCGCTGGTGATGCCAAGCTTGAAATTGCGCCTCTTACTCATGATCACGCGTGCGGGATTATCTCCGGAGATTTGTCTGAATTTTTGCCGACCGCCAGGGCTTATTTATCTTTGCCATGTAATTTTGGCGAACACTGCGCGCCGAATGCCCACCAGCGGGTCAGAGCTGCTGGTTTCCAAGTGATGAGGTTGCAGCAGGTTCTGCCCGACAATCGAAAAATCCAATCTGTTCTTCATGCGCCACCCAAAGCGCGTATCCAGCGTCTGATATGCCTTGACGGGATTATTGAAATCCGAGGCTATAGCTCCTTCATAGCGATACGTTGGGTCAAGTTCAAAGCCGCCGGGCAGATCGATTCGCGGCGTAAACACAACCCTGTTACGCGGCCCTTCGTGAGTCAGGTTGTCAACCACCGACTGCCCAATGGCTCCCACGGTGCTGCGGAAATCCAAAGTGAGGTAAGAATACGAGGCCGATAATTGCAGCCATGGAAGCACCTGCCAGTTGGGGGCAAGCTCAACGCCGTCAGTGGTTCCCGCCGCGCCGTTGAGGAAGAACAAATCGAGTGCCGTGTGCGGGGGGGCGGGATTGGCTTCCAACGCCAGTGTGGGATTCCCGACATTTTCCAGTCCGTGATAACTGTTATGAAAAACGGCGAGATCGAAGTACAAACTCTTTGTCAACAGTTGCCGATAGCCGCCTTCATAGTTGACGCCTGGCTCAGCGTCATAATTCTTCTGCCCGATCAGCCGCAGGAATGTTGGCGGAGTCGCAGTGGCGAAGGATGCGATGTTGAGGTCCTGATCGAGCCGGGAGGGCGTCTGAACGGCACGGGTGACTGCGGCCCAGAACGTCTGCTCTTTTTTTCTGCGATAAAGCAGCCGTCCGGTAGGTTGGAATTCAAAGCCGCTGTAGCTGTTATGTTCAAGCTTGACACCCACGGTGAGCGAGAGCTTGTCAGGCACAAGTTTTACCGTGTCCTGGATAAAGCCGGTATAGAGCTTGTCAATGCGGTCTGGGGGAAAGAAATCTACCGAGCCCGGATTATGAGAACTCGTATGGTCAGGTATGAGCCTGAAGCCTGTGCCCAGAATAAAGTCCTGCCACGTGCCGCGATCCACGTGGTAAACCAGATCTATATCAAAGGTATCGAGCTTCTCGCCAAACTGCGGGCGGTCGCGGTCCACTTGGTCATAGTAAGTCTGCAACTGAAAATTTGAGGTTGCGCTTAAGGAACGTGTCCAGCGCAGCAGAAGGTTTCCGCCAGAGACGCGATCGCGGAAGATGGGGTCTAGTTCAGTGGGCGGATTGAAGCTGGCAATGGCGGTTTGTTCGCCTTCACGCGAGGCAAAAAGATCGCCCTGA
>DASRCD010000098.1:0-6086 GCA_035653315.1 Candidatus Angelobacter sp. | reverse complement strand
CACCTCTTCGTCAATAAATAACAAACCATTATTTAGAAGTTCGTCACGGGCCCAAACGGAGACACCGTAAATCTCCGGGGAGCAGAACTATGGGATTCCTGCTCCTCTCGATTTCAATTTGCTCTCTTGAAAGGAAATGAAATTATGTTCAGAAAGTTTTTTCTCTCCCTCTTGCTTTTCGCCGGTATTCCTCTCTCCGCGCAGACCTTCCATTTCCATCTTTTTGACGTGCCCAACAGCGCTTCAACAGAGGCGGACAACATCAATGCCCGCGACAATATTGCGGGCTTCTTCTTTGACCACTCAGGGCTGCAGCATGGCTTCTTCTTCAGCCAGGGCAAATTCACGCAGCTGGATTTTCCCGGCGCAACGGCCACCAAGACCGTGGGCCTCAACAATCGTGATGACATTGTGGGCGCTTTCACGGATGCCTCAGGCACTCAGCATGGACTGCTGCGCGATGGCATCACCGGCACATTCTCAAAAATCGATTTTCCCGGCGCAGTCGGCACGCAGGCGCTCAGCATTAATGACGAGCGTGAAATTGCCGGCAGCTTCAACGACACGGCGGGACGCACCCATGGCTTTGTGCTGATTGCAGGCAAATTCACGCAGATTGATTTTCCCGGCGCGGGCGGCACAATTGTTTTCGGCATCAATGATCGCGGAGATTTAGCGGGCGCTTTCACAGACGCATCAGGAACTTTTCATGCGTTCACCCGGCAAGACGGCGCTTTTGCTCCAGTCACCCCGCCGGGCTCCACTTCTTCCTTCGCTTTTGGCCTGAACGTGCGGAACAACATTATTGGCAGTTTTTCTGACGCTTCCGGCAATGGACACGGTTTCCTCAAGGAGAATGATGTCTTTATCCAACTGGATTTTCCAGGAGCAGCTTCAACCGATGGCGACGGGCTCAATGCCGTTGGCACGATTGTGGGCGATTTCTTTGACTCCGCCGGCGTGGAGCACGGGTACATAGCTACCAGACTATAAGCCGCTAATTACAGGACAGAACGCCAGGAAATCAAAAGAGAAAAGGCACAGTAGAAGCTGGTAGGTTTGCTTCTACATGGTAACTCTTTGAGTTCCTGGCGTTAATGATTGCGACTATCAATCATGTTGTCGTTCGCGCTCTAAACGCTTGCGATCAGGTTGGCTGCAAGGGTTTGTCGGTTTCCCGAAGCAGGCAGCTCGCCGCACAAGTGGGGCTTGCTGCCAGATCGGAAATGTTGCCGTCATGCTTCTGCTACGGCCTTGGCGTCGGACTTGGCTGCGCTTGCGGCGGGCGCTGTTCTGCGGGGCGTTGGTCTGCGGGCCGGGGCTGCTGTGGACGGTCTGCCACTGCCGGGTTTGTTACTGGCGAAGCGTTGTCATCATCATCTGATGGTGGCGGAGGAGGCGGCAATTCCTTCTCCACCGGCTTACGTGGGAACATCTGGTCACGTTGCGCGGCCATATAAACAAAAGACGCAACAATCACGGCCATCTGCTTCAGGTCTTCCGGCTGAAGGCGGTCATACACGTCCATGTTGGAGTGGTGCGTGCGCGTATCATATTCCAGCGGGTCCTGAATGAACTGGAAGCCGGGAATGCCGACTGCGTCGAACGAAAGATGATCTGTGCCGCCGGTGTTGCGCATGGTAAGCGTATCCATACCAAGATCATGAAAGGGCTTCATCCAGGCTTCAAAGATCGGTTCAACCGCGGCGTTCTCCTGCATGTAAACACCGCGAATCTTGCCTGATCCGTTGTCCACATTGAAATAGACGGAGACTTTGGCGGCTTCCGGCTTCACGGACATCGGACCGGTATCGCGGCGGGTGACGGTGGGATCGCCTTTGCGCTCAGGATCTTTTGATTCCGGACGCGAGCCGAAGTGGTGGGCCACATACCATTGCGATCCCAGCAGGCCTTCTTCTTCACCGCTCCACAGGCCGATCCGGATGGTGCGCCGCGGCTTAATGCCCAGCGCGTTCAGAATGCGGACGGCTTCCATCATCACCACGGTGCCGGCGCCGTTATCGGTTGCGCCGGTGCCGGTATGCCAGGAGTCCAGGTGAGCGCCTAGCATGACAACTTCATCTCTTTTATCAGTGCCGGGGATTTCCGCAATCGTGTCATTCTGCGTCATGGAATCCGGACCGTCATAAAAATTATTTTTTACGTTCAGCTCTAGTTCCACATCTTTCTTGGCCGCCAGAATGCGCGCAATGCGCGTCCAGTGCTCAGTGGCCAGGGTGATTTGCGGAGTGCCCACGGTTTGCCCCACTTTGTAAGAACCGCCCTGCTGCACAAACACCGTGCCTCCGCCGATTGCGCCTCTGCTGTGGTCAATGATGGCCAGGACTTTTTCGTCATCAAAAAATTTGCTCACGGCGCGCGCCTGCCGTGCGCGCTGCTGGAATTGACGGAATAGATCGTTAGACCGTTCACTGGGTATCTGGTAATTCCCAATATCGGCCAGCGACTTCTCGGTATATCGTTCAGAAAGCGGCTCTACTGAAGGCTTCACCTCAGGATCATCGCCAAAAAGAACAATTTTTCCCGCCAGCTTGCCCTTGTATTTGGGAAAATCCTGCGGGCCATGGATATTCACGCGGACCACCTGCCCGCGAACCGTGCCATTTGTGCCGGGAGTCCAGGCCTTGGAGTAGGCAATGAGCGGAGCAATATCAGGCGAGACCATGCGCACAAAAATTTCTTCATTGGCCCAGCCGCGGCCAAATGGCTCCCACGGCTCAAGGTGTGAGTTCACCAGGCCAAACTCCTTCAGCTTGTCGCGGGTCCACTCATTGGCCTTCTTCATGTTGGGCGAACCCGTAAGACGAGGGCCAATCTGGTCCATAAGGCCGCTGGCAATCTCCATGATCTTGGAGTTGTGAAAACCTTCGTAGCGGATCTTGCTGATCGTCTCCAGATCAACTTTTTCCTGCGCAGCGCAGGTAAGAGCGGTAAGCACTGACAAAATAGCAATAGATGAAAGTAAGCGTTTTACGGTGGACATTATTTCTCCTCGGCGGGAATGCAGGGCAGAAAAGTGTATATGGGAGCAGAAGCGCGGTCAAACAACAACTGGCAATAGCGCAGAACAGTGGGGATTAGTGGATGCAGGACTGTGATGGCTAGCTGGCGCAGAATTGCTCGCGCCAAAGCTAGGCAATTCTGGAACGTAGTCCACGGACTAATGCCACAATGAATCCGGTAATCGCGGCCAGCACCGCTACAGGCGCAGCCGCTTTATAAGTCAGCGACATATCCGGGGCCGTGTGGCTGGTGAAGCGGTAAGCCAGCAGCACAAAGCAGAGAAAGGCCACAGACATAAAGAAGGTGATCACGCCGGACACAATGCCAATGCCGGCACTCAGGAAGAATCGCTTTATAAAACCCATTTTCGCTACCTAAATCAGCCTTACGTTAGAATAATACCGTGAGTCAGGCCGTCAATGTGCAACTGCGCCCCGCGCAGGAAATTATCCGCGATGCCCGCGTGAACCAGGCGTCGAATGGCGTTTGTTATGCAACTTCAGGCGAGGTCATGCTCCCTTCTGACGATCTGGAGCGGATCATCGGCGCTGTGCCGGTTGCCATAGCCGGCGCACTGGGCCGCAAGGCATTTTATTTTGTCCCCATCACTATCAGCGATGGCGATAAAACGCTGGTGGCAGAGCGCTTTGACGGCGCTCCACCGGAAGGCGGCATTTGCCATCGCAATATAGATTCCGGCAGCGCGCAGTGCGTCTTCATCTCAACCCGGCTGCTGGAAGAGCGTTTTGCCATTGCCTTTGAGTTTTACATCAACGTGGGCCATGCCTTTGTGGAGAAGGCGGGAATCTCTCCTGAATTTGCCGATCTTGTCTGGGCGCAAGCCAGCAACAATGTGCGCGGTGAAACCAGCCTTGACGCTTATGAGTTCCGCAAGCAGGCGCAGACGAATGGCCTGGGACACATTGATGAAAAGGCAAAATCGGATTATTTGGGCGCTGCTTTTTCTGATGCCATTGCGATCTATATGCTTTCCCTCTGTCTTGATGTGGACTATTACGAACTGCGCGAGCGCGAATATCCGCTGCTGGCGCCTTCCGCGTTGGCGGAGCGGCTGAAGAAAGTTGCGGAGCTTTTTCCGCCGAATCCCGGCTTCCAGTTCAACATCATTTACCGGCGTAAGGGATGAGTATTGTTCATTGTTCTCTCTTCTTTCTGTGCTACAGTCCTTCCAATGGAGACGGCTTTCATGGCTGATGATCTTGAACAATTAATTAAAGCTGCAAAATCCGCTGAATTTACAGCAGGGCAAAAAGAAGAACAGAGGCGGAGCTTTGCTTATGGAAACACCAAAATAGAGAATCCGCGTATCACCCGTCAGACGATTGATGAACAGGCCGCAGAACTGGAGAGCAATACTGAATGAGCGCCGAGGATTCGGACGAGCGCCATAGTAAAGCTTTCGATGCCGAACTGATTGTTGATCCTGCCGAAAGAGCAAAACGCGAAGCCAGAAATGGCCTTAAACAATACGACTATGTAATAGAAGCAATTGATCATTGGCTAAGCTCCGGCCAACAATTCAAACTTCGTCCGTCACTCATCCTTCATCTGAACCGTATTGCTCTCGATGGAATCAGCGCTTATGCAGGCAATTACAGGCCTTCTGAAATCAAAATTGAGGGAAGCAGGCATAAACCGATTGGTGCATATCTGGTTCCGGAAAAAATTGAGGAATTGTGCGATTACATCAATGAGCACTGGGATGAATCCGCGATTCATTTGGCAGCTTATGCAATGTGGCGATTAAATTGGATTCATCCATTCTCTGATGGAAACGGGCGCACTTCAAGAGCATTGTCCTACCTGCTTTTATGTATTCGGCTTGGTGAAAAATTACCTGGAACATTCACCATACCTGACCAGATTTCTCATAATAAAACGCCATACTACAAAGCCTTGGAAGCAGCAGATATTGCATTTGAAAGAGGTTCCATTAACGTTGAAGAACTTGAAGGCTTATTAAAAAATCTGCTAGCCGCCCAATTGTTATCTGTTTTACGCGCTGCCGGTGAATCTGAAAAAGGAAAAAAACAATGATTGCACACCTGCGCGGCAAGCTCATCTCCAAGCATCCCAATCAGGCCATTGTTGAGGCCGGCGGCGTTGGTTATGACGTGACCATTAGCGTTCCTACTTTTTCTGAGCTGCCCGCGCTTGGCGCAGAAGTTTCTTTTTTCATCCATACGCATGTGCGTGAAGACGCGCTGGCTCTGTTCGGCTTTCTGCGTGTCCAGGAAAAGCAGTTATTTGAAAAATTGTTGAGCGTCAGCGGCATTGGCCCCAAACTGGCTATTACCATCCTGAGCGGCATGGCGGCGGATGTGATGATTGCGTCCATCAAAGGCAACAATGTGGCCGCGCTTACGCGCATTCCCGGTATCGGCAAAAAAACGGCAGAGCGCATGGTTCTGGAGCTGCGCGACAAGCTGGATAACTTTGGAGTCTCCGCTGAGACCATAGCCGCTGCTTCGCCTGTGGAAGAAGATGTGATTTCCGCGCTGGTTAACCTTGGCTATCAACGTCCCATGGCGGAAAAAGCGTTGGCCAAGCTGGGCAATGTTGCCAATGAAAGCTTTGATACGCTCTTCCGCAAAGCCATGGCTGCACTGGCAAAGTAAGCGCCTCAGCGCAAGCTTGATTGATTTGATTTCTGATACTCGACCTTTGCAATTCACGCTACACTTTGCTCAGATGTTTCGACTGCGGCAATACGCATCCATTGTTCTGCTTCTTGCCTGCTTCTCCGCGGCTGGCCAGAAGCAACAGCAATCTTTTTACCTCAAGCCTGACCAGACAGTGGACCTGGCCGGCGATACAAAATTTTTTACTGCAAAACAGCCTTGTGAAAACTGGGCCCTGGCTGCCGGCGTGGAAACCATGCTGCATCAGCAGGACGTTGATTTTGACCAAAACTTCTGGGTGATGCGGCTGAACGGTGGAGAGCTTTGTGTGGACACGCTGCCCACCATGGAGGCGCTGGCCAAAGTGATGAATCAGGAATTCGTCCTTGACGATGGCCGCCATGTCCGCCTGGAAACGCA
>DASRCD010000097.1:0-3375 GCA_035653315.1 Candidatus Angelobacter sp. | reverse complement strand
TTCCCGGTGAATGGCATTCAGGTGAACCACACGCTTACCACCACTGACGGAGCATTCATCATTGTGGCTGAACCCGCGCAGGGAATCTGTACCGCGGGCGGCACTAGAGTAACGAACTTGGTTTGCTCGGTGGGCAATATGGCCGGGGGGGCAACCACCACCATTGACGTGGTTGTGCAGATGCAGAAGGCGCAAATTGATTTGTCATCACGCGTGACTGGCTTTGACGCAAATGGCGATTCACTGGTCTTCAAGCTTGAGCATCGCACTACTACGCCTCCGGGCACTCCACCTCCCGCCGATGCGGTGAAAATTCCTGTGCCAGTTACGGGTCAGGCTACGCCGGCTTCACTGAATCCGGGGCAGTCTGGAATCCTTACCTTTAGCGCCAGCGATAATACCAACACCGTTGCCACAGACGTGGTTTTCACCATCACGATTGACAGTGGTTTGACCATTAATACCGTGGCAGTCACGCCAACTACCGGCGCTAATGCAGCAGTATGCAATGCGCCGCAGCCCGGCTTGGTGAACACCAACATAATCACCTGTAATATTGCGGCTCTGGGCGGCGCTAAAAGCACGAATCCGACTGTCACCATGCAAGTGATAGTCGGCGTGACAGCACCCAATCGCACAGGGCTTACATTCCTTCCCAGCGCTACCGTGAACTTCAATGGCATTAACACCGCCAATGGAACATCAACCCTGAACGTGAAGGTGCACTAACCACAGATAAAGAGCTATGGCCGGGATTTTTGCCGGAACTCTTGAACCAACAACAGACGGCGAGTTCAGTAATGGGCTCGCCGTTTATGCGAGGAAGATTTACCAGAGCGCATTTGCGCGTTAATCTACTTGCTATGGCATTCACAATTGACCGGCTCGATCACATTGTGCTGACGGTTGCTGACATTGATGCAACGATTGAGTTTTATACCAAGGTTTTAGGAATGGAAGCCGTTACTTTTGGCGATCGTAAAGCTCTTCAGTTCGGCGAGCAGAAAATCAATCTGCATCAATGGCGGCGCGAGTTTGAACCGAAAGCGGCCCACCCCACACCTGGTTCCTGCGACTTCTGCCTGATCACGGAAGAGCCGCTGGAAGAAGTGATACGCCATTTGAAGAAATTATCGATTCCTATTGAAGTAGGTCCGGTAGAGAAGACAGGCGCAGTGGGACAGTTGCGCTCTGTTTATTTGCGTGATCCTGACAACAATCTGGTGGAAATCTCCAATTACATTTAGCCATTCATGGCACGATAGAACGGTAACTGCTTCTTACTTGATCTGCGCGGCCCAGTTTCCGCCGGAGGTAACGGTAGCTGCCATCCTCCCGGCTGAACCATAATCAGGGGCAGTAGAGGTGGCGGCGCTTGCAACCGTATTTTTGGGTTGAAACGCAGCGGCTATATCAAAGTTTTGTGCGCTCTTGCGGGGATTAAAACGCCCTGTGAGGTATGCCACGCCAATGCTGCAGGTGGTAATTGGGCTGAAGATGGCAAGAGGCACTAAATATTTTTTTGATTTCAATAAAGCCTCAGCTACGCTGTCGGGGTGCTTGCTGCGCTTAATAGTGCCCGGCACCTGCTGAATCTGAAAAGAGGAAATCGCCAATTCAGGATAGCGATGCGCATAGCCCGTCAGAGATCTTGCAACCTGCTTCGGCGTGGTAATGCCGGCGTCGGCGAGGAAATTACGATGCACGGAGTGCGGCTCATAGAAATTAAGGACTTCGCGCGCGAAGTCCGCGCAATTGGAAAAGAAGAGGCTGAAATTGCTCTTGTTCTTGCGGTTATTCAGATATTGGATAAATGCTTCATCCTGCTCCGGACTGGTCTTGATGCGGAAACCATAAATTTTCCGGATATAAGCGGCGCCCACAAGTTGTTTCCAATCGGCTTTTACCGCGTGCCCATGCGCATCATTGGGCACAAGAGCCAGTAAATGTTCCTGCCTGTAAGAATCACGTAGCTCGGCCACAAGTTGCGCATTGGCGTACTGCGGAATTGCATCCAGCGAGTTGACTGCGTAAAGGTAAGGAAGCAGTGGAATGGCAATCCAGTCATAGCCCGCGACATTGTAGTAGCGGCTGATGACCGCGCCTCCTTCGCCCGGAGCGCAATGGCGCAATTGCGTGGGGGAAGCAGCACAAATTTCCGGCAGATAAATGGCCGCGTGGCCCGTGGGATTCAGGCTGCCAAAGGTACCGTATGGCTCCTCTAATAAGAGCGCAACATCCGCGCGAGCTTGAGAGCAAACACCCCAAAAAATAATCAGAAGAAGCCACAATCTGCTGAGCATTGTTCAAATCCTGGCAGGCATTCTCTTCCGCAATTGCCGTCAGACATAAACACACAATTTATCTGGAAGTTGCTGGGCAGAAAGCAGATCCCATACGTTTCATCATGGAATCATCACAGTACAAACGCGGAATCCTGCTCTCACTATTAGTTACTTGTTGGTTATAAGTGGTTGCTTCCAGGAAGTCTGCCCGATGGTGAAAAAGTATAAGAATAAAAGAATTCCTGCCCGGCTCAGCGATCCGGCTTAATGCAGAAACAGAGCAAATTTTTTATGTGGCCAATCCCGTCCATAGCAGGAGAATGGCGTATGTATCCACTATTCCGTGAGCCAGCATAGGAATCCATAAGTTGCGTCCGGAGAGCAGATAAGCGCTTCCGAGCACCAGGCCAGAGTAAGTTGAGTCCACGACCCCTGCCGGTCCTTTATAGTAATGTCCAAAACCGAAGAGAACGGAAGTATAAAAAAGCGCAATCACATCGCCAGTTCTCGAGCGATTGAACAAATCAGCCGTTCGGCCAAGCAAATAACCGCGATAACCTGTTTCTTCGCCAAAGGCAGCAAATGTCCAAATGATCATCAAGTTGCGAAAAGCCACTTCCCAGCCCATGGCAGATGCGCGGAGCAGGGACGATACACGTTCAGGGCCGGGCCAAATGTGTTTGCTTATTGGTTCAATCACGTATTCACTTCCCAACACAAGCACAGCCGCCGCACTTATCGCCCATAGAATTATTTTCCACCATAATTGAGGCAAAGCGAATTCTGTCGCCTTCCACCTCCCAGTACGCAGGCGGAAAGAGAACCAAAAAAGCAGAAAGAGTAAAGGAACCTCATTGGGCAGGACGTGAAAGACATTATGGCCAATTACAAGGAAGCTGCCGAGCAGGACTTCTCCGAGCGCCAACAGACGCTGAGTCGCGGTAAATTGGGCCATGCCGGAGGAGAACGGTGTGCTCATTTTTAGATTGTATATAGAGAGACTTCCAATGCAGCAATTGCGAACCCTAAAAACAATCAAGGGTGGCCGAAGCCACCCTTTGATCGTTTAGCAACGGTCTTGTGATCGCAG
>DASRCD010000096.1:0-7773 GCA_035653315.1 Candidatus Angelobacter sp. | reverse complement strand
ACCAAAAAGACCGGATCATTCACCATGGAAGAATCGCTTGCCACGCTGATGGCCCAGGGACACATTGATCGCGAAGACGCCATGCTGCACGCCATTCATCCCGAAGATCTGGAAGGCATTCTGCGGCTCACTCCGTTGCGGAAATAAAACACGCAAGCCGTGCCGCAGCCTGCGTGTTCTGCAAAGACTCTTCATCAGGAACTTATCGCTTCGCGGTCACATTCAGCGGGACTCTCACTGTTTGCGTGATGCCTCCTCCGCTAGAGGTTACCGTGATCGTTGCACCAGCAATCGGAGCGTTGGATGCCGCAGCCAGCTTGAGTGTGCTGCTGCCGCTTCCGTTGGCTACGTTGCTGGATGATAGCGTTGCGGTCACGCCTGAGGGCACGCCAGAGATGGAGAGCGCTACGGCTGAACTGAATTCACCCACGGAATGCACGCCAATGCTTACATTGGTGCTGGCTCCCTGCGCCAGGGTAATACCGGTGCTGCTGGCGCTCAGGGTGTAACTGGGAACATTAAGCGTGAAGTTTGTGCTTTTAGTCACGCCGCCGCCTTGTGCATTCAGCGTAAGGGAATACCGGCCCGGAACCGTGCTGGAAGCAACATGAAAAGTGATGACGCAATTTCCCGCGCCGGGAGCGGCAATGTTCCATTGCGAATAACTTGCCGTTACACCGGATGGCAATCCGCCAACCCAGAAAGACACGCTTGCGTTAAAGCCGGTTTCAGGTGCGGAGTTGGCGGTAACGCTTCCTGAGCCGCCCTGGCTAATGATCGCGCTATTAGCGCTTTGCGTAAGGCTGAATCCGGGAACGTTTACAGAAAGCGCAGTGTTGTGCGAAATGGATTGGCCCGCCGCATAGATCCGGATGGAGTAAACATGCGGCGTTACCCCGGCTGCGACGTTGAGCGTAAGCGTGGAAGTGCCGGAACCGGGAGCTCCAATGCTCCATGATGAGAAGCTGGCGGAGATTCCCGCTGGCAAGCCATCTATTGAAAGCGCCACGGCTGAGGTGAACGTGCTATTTGCCGTCGTGGTCACAGTGATGCTGGCGTGATTTCCCGGCGGGATTACCAGAGAGCTAGCAGATTCACTCAGCGTGAACGCCGGAGGCGGAAGTACGGTCAAGGTAAACGATGCGTACTTTGTGATTCCGGCGCTGGTGGCTGCAACATAAGCATTGTAAGAACCGGCCGCCACTGAAGTGCCGGCCTTCAGCGTCAGCGCAATGGTTCCTGATCCGGGTGCGGCAATTGTGGTTTTAGCAAATGTGGCTGTGACTCCCGTTGGAAGTCCGCCCGCTGCGAGTGTGACAGTTCCACTGAAACCGCCGCTCACAGAGGTGCTGATGTTCACGGTTGAGGTTGAGCCAGAATTAACAGAAACGGTGCTGGAAGAAGCCGTAACCTGGAACGTAGGAGTTGGAGAAGCTGAATCGCTCCAGTGGTGTACCAACACATCTGCATCTACCGAGCCAAGTCCGCTGGCGCGATCATATCCTGTGCCGGCATTGAATCCGGAGACGCCCGGAACTGTATTGCTGCCGCTGGTAATGTCATGGAATACGGCTGCGCCGCCGCTCAGTTGCTGCAATGCCGCCAGCGAATAAAATGCCGGATTCGCATTGCCCTGGCGCGCGCCAGCATTCTGGACCACCAATGACATGATTCCAGCAAAGGCAGGAGATGCCGCTGACGTGCCTCCGACCAGACCAAGTCCGCCATTCATATAAATGAGATAACCATCATGCACGGCTGCCGCCAGCGAGACATCGGGAACATCGCGCTTGCCATCTGCCGGAACGCCGGGGCCGGTTTGCCATGAAGGTTTGGAATAAATAATGCTTGCTCCGCCACCGCCGGACCAGAGACCTCCGCCGGGGCTTTCATTCCATACCTGCTCCGGGATATAGCTCAGGGCTGAGCCGTAAGTGCCTGAAGTATTGCTGGCGCTCCAGTAGAGACTGGGATTGCTGGTGTCGGCAAATTGCGTTCCGCCCACGCACACGCTGTACGGCGAAGAGCATAGCCCATTGACTCCGGTTCCATGCGTTCCGCTGGAAGCATTACCGCCATCACAGCCGGCAGCGCCGCTATCACCGGAAGAAATAAATGCCGTGATACCCTGCGAAGCAGCTTGTTGCCACAAGCTGTTGAAAAACGCGTTGCCGCCCGTGCCTTCATAGGCTTCACACAGGCCAAAGCTGGTGCTCATTACGGGAGCAAGATTGTGGTTCACAATGTATTGGGCAGAGAGGCTCACCCCATCTGTCACAGTGGAAGGCGAGACCACAAATTTAATTGTGGCGTTCGTCGCCACCGCGCCGGACCATTCCACGTCCAGGATGGCTTCTGTTTCTTCACCCGCGCTCACAATGCCCGGATCAGTGCCGTTGATGATGACTTGCGGATCGTTGACCGGAAGACCGAACATACTGCGGAAGGCATGCACGTCAGAAACGTGAATATTGGTGCGGCCGACAATCGCGATGGTCTGTCCGCTGCCATCCAGCCCTGAAGAATAGAGCGGCCCTATGTCATAAATTTTGGCCAGGTCTGCGGGTGATAAATAGTGGCTGCCGCCGGAAGTGTAATTGGGTGAAGGCGCGCCTAAATTGGAATGAGGGGATGTTGAATGAAAGTTGTGCAGGGAAACCGGGCCGGCTATTACGGATGCAAGCGCCTGCGGGACTTGCGGCTCAGTGGCGTTGGCAAAATGCTCCGCGCCATTCACCTGATAGCGGCGAATCTGCGTGTGGAAGGCATTGGCTACCTGCCCGGCGGTGCCGCTGAAAATAATCAGCGTGCGGCCCGCGGTGACTTCTTCCACCTGCATGCCATGGCTTTCCAGCCAGCGCACCACGGTCTGCAAGTCAGATTCGGCCACGCCAAAGCGCTGGCCAAACTCTTCCGGCGTGAGCCACTGATGGTAATAAGGAGAAGCTGGATTATGCTGCGCGGCAACCAGTTGGTCCAGCGCCGTCTGCTGCGCGGGATCAGGACGCAATGCCAGCATCATGCGCTCCATTCGGAAATCTGCGGGCACGTCGCCAATGGCGTTGGAGGGCAGCGCTAAAGGATGACGATTTCCACCGAGAACAAAAAGCTTTGTGTCATCCACATTGTCCAGCACACGCGCGTGCGGCGAAGATGAAAGTGGATTTCCAACACCTCTCGCCGTTTGCGCAAGCGAAGCAAGGCTGGCTAAAAACAAAGCAGTGAATATGGAAAGAGAGCGAATTTTATCCGTCAAAGAAAATTCTCCCGTATGAAAACCTAGGCAATCTGGCTTGGAGGGTTTATCGGCAAATATTTCCGATTACCTTGAGGAATATGACTTTGGTTTTGCGCGGAAGTATAAAAGTAGGCTGCTAAGAATGATCTGCGGCAAGCGTGAGTTACTTAAATCGCGCGGAATGCCGGAATTTATGCGGAAGCTTCCGCCGGGGGCGCGGGAGATGACGGAGCTCTGAGGGCTGGGCCTGATGATGCAGGCGCTGAAAATAAGCCTCAATGGCCGCGGGGCTGTCAACAAGTTCCAAGGGAAAAGAAATGCTGATGCGGTAGATGAAGCCGCAGGCGTTCTCCACGCCATGCAGCACCATTTCCGCCCCCTTGATCTCATAGCTATCAAAGTCATAGCCGGAGGCAGCTTCTTCCGGGGTCCAGTGCTCGGTAAAGAGATTGTCATTGCGTCCGGCAAAAGCCAACCCGCGATAACGCTGGAAAATCTCTCCCAGGCGCAAACGCAGCTCGGCGATTATATCCTCTTGCAGTGCCAGCAGCCTGGAAGTTGTGGAGGGGAGTTGCATCCGCATTATTTTAACGTCAAAACATAATACCCTGAGAAGCCACAGGCGCAAAGAGAAATGACCATACGCCGTGCTGCTGGGAAACAGGTAAAGATTATTCCTTCCACCGCCATCCGGCATATTGTTTACGCAACTCTGTCTTGAGCAGCTTGCCGGTGGAGGTATGAGGAAGTTCCTGTACAAAGACAAAATCATCCGGCAACTGCCATTTGGCAAACTTTGCAGCCAGAAGTGCACGAAGCTCATCGGCAGTGGTATGCGCGCCGTCTTTCAAGGCAACCACCGCCAGAGGGCGCTCCTGCCATTTGGGATGGTGCACGGCGATCACGCCGGCTTCGCGAACCGCGGGGTGGCTCATCAGCGTGTTCTCCAGATCGACCGAACTGATCCATTCTCCGCCGGACTTCACCATGTCCTTGCTGCGGTCCACGAGCTTGATGCAGCCATCGGGATCAATGGTGGCGACATCACCGGTGCGAAACCAGCCGTCTTTTGTCCAGCGATCCTGCGATTCCGGAGCGTTGTAATATCCTCCCGCCACCCACGCTCCCCGGACTTCCAGCTCGCCCATGGTTTTGCCGTCCCAAGGCGCAGGGCCCTGCTCATTACAAGTGCGGACCTCAATACCAGGAACAGGCCAGCCTTGCTTGGCGCGCGCGGCATATTGTTGCTCTTCCGGCCAATGCAGCGCCTTTGGTTGCAAACGTGAAGCCGTGGCTTGCGGAGAAGTTTCCGTCATGCCCCAGGAATGAATAAGCTGAAAATTATGGCGATCAAGATTGCGGATCAAACTTTCCGGAGGGGCAGTGCCGCCGCACAGAATGCGAACAGGCTGCCGAGGTTTCCAGTGCAGGCCTCGCTGCTCCATGGCCGCCAGCACGCCAAGCCAGACCGTGGGCACGGCACAGGTCATGGTTACGCCTTCATGCTCAATCAGGTCAAGCAGGCTTTCTGCGTCCAGATGCGGACCGGGCAGAATATATTTGGCGCCAACCATGGCCGCGCTATAAGAAAATCCCCAGCCGTTGGCGTGGAACATGGGCGAAGCGAGCAAAACAACGTCATGCTGGGAAAACGCGCAGGAGTCCGCCATGGCTTGCGACATGCTATGCAGAACCTGCGAACGATGCGAATACAACACGCCTTTAGGATTGCCCGTGGTCCCGGAGGTATAGCACATGCTTGCGCTGTCATTCTCACTGATCTCAGGAAGTTGCATGTCCCCGTTCGGCTGCTGCAACCATGATTCATAATCTCCATAAGCGTGTTGCACCGTTGCGCCGGGATGGCGGACGACCCAAACGCGTTCGAAATTTACCCTGGCGATAAATTTTTCCAGCACTGGCAAGAGCACGTCGTCAACGATCAGAAATCTGTCCTGCGCGTGGTTAGCGATCCACGCAATGTCATCACAATGCAGCCGCAGATTCAGTGCATGAAGAACGCCGCCGGCCGCAGGTACGCCAAAATAGCATTCCAAATGTGCATAGTGGTTCCACATGAGCGTGGCCACGCGGTCGCCTTTGTTTAGCCCTGCCGCAAGAAGGCATGCGGCCAACTTGCGCGCGCGGTGATGGATTTCTCCCCAGTTTGAGCGGTGCAGGGAACGGTCCGGCAGGCGGGAGATAACCTCCGTATCGGCAAAGTAGCGGCCCGCACGCTCCAGCAATGCATTGAGCGTGAGCGGATAATCCATCATGGTATGCGGCGGGGTGTTCATTGCTGGCATTCTAAATTGCAGAGGCAAATTGCGGCGTTATTTACAGTTCTGGCACAAATCTAAAAGCATCTTTGTCCGTTCCCGGGTCAACCAATTCTTCCAGCTTTCAGGGGGCACAGCAGGATACTTTTGCTGCCCAAACTTTACCCATGCTTCTCTATATTGGATCCATGCGCGCTGCGCTTTTTTAATGCCATCAGCGGTCACGGTTCCATGGCCCGGATCATGTGGCTGCGCTTGAACCTTATGGTAAACAGCGTTCAATTCGCGATCCGCACTGGCAAACTCCTCTGCGGAAAATTTTGGCAAATTGCCTTTTTCAAACTGCTCCAGCACTTGAATAAACTTCTCTTTTAAGGAAGCTTCGGCTTCAATTTCAAATGCAGCACGGCCCGTTCCTGACAAATCAACTTCATTTTCCGCGCTCGCCTTGAAGTATTTGTAGGCCGAATTCTGTAGTTCAATAAAAGCACTCTTCTCACGTGGAGTCCACTCTGCCGTGAGGCGATTCAACCTTTGCTGGCGTTTAGTGTGGTCTAACTGCTCTTGCAGATCGGCGCACCATCCCTCCATAAAGCCGCTGGTGGCATCGTCGCACAGGTTGAAATTACTTCCCGTCCAATGCTCGCTTTGTAACTTAAGCAAATGTTCAAACCGCCCCTGGTTTTCTCCTTCTGCTCCATCCACTTCACAGACAAAACGCAATGCCAGATCAAAGTTTCGGGATGCGCCTTTGCCATTGGCATAGATCATGGCCAGCATTCCTGCTCCACCAAAAGGCTGGTGCCAGTTGTCGAGGCCCTTTTCTCTTTCAATGTAAGCGCATTTGCGGGCTGTATCAGCATCAGCCGCAGCGCCGAAACCAAAATAGAGGTCCTCTGACTTGCAGGAGGCAAGCTGCTTGCGGTCTGCATCTGTGGGCAGGTCGGAAGCGGGAATCGCGATATGGTCATATTGATCGCAAGCCTGCGGGCGTGCATTGCCACGTTGCTGTGCGAATGCATGGATGGAAACGGCAAGGCACATACAAATGCCAATGAATCGTTTATTTATGACAAGTCTGAGATCAGGCAAATGCATTGAAGGCATTCTACTGTCTTGAATTTAGCAGGTAAAAGTCTATTGCTTCGGCTGCTGGATCATGGGCGCGGGGCGCTCTTCTTTTCCAGCTGTCGAACCAGACGCTCAAAATCCTGGGGCGGCGGACAGTTGACGGTAATGGTTTTGCCGGAGCGCGGATGCTCAAATTCCAAATGCGCGGCATGGAGCGCAACCCTGTCAATTAACCGTTCCAGCGCTTCCTGCTGGCGATATTTGCGGTCGCCAATGATGGGATGTCCTATGGCAGCGAACTGGGCGCGAATCTGGTTCTGCAAGCCGGTGATTAAATTCACGCGAACGAGTGATGCATCCTGAAACACACGTTCAACGGAATAGCGCAGTTCGGCGCGCGTGGCATTGCGGTCCCGGGAGGTCCTTAATTGCTGGAACATCCCTTCGCGCTGGAAATAGTGCACCAGCGTGTCTGATGGCTTGTTGAGCTGGCCGCGTATCACGGCAAGATACTCGCGCACCGGCGTATGCGCCAAAAACTGCTGGATGAGCGAATTGCGGTCAGGATTGGTTTTGGCAAACAGCAGAATGCCGGAAGCAAAGCGGTCTATCCGATGGACGACAAATGCCCGCTGCCTTTTTTCTTTTAGCCCCGCCACCAGCAGAGAGAGAGCTGAAGGAGTGCTTGAGCCTTTGATGGGAACGGCAAGAAGTCCCGGCGGCTTGTTCAGGACGATCACCGCATCGTCTTCATAGAGCACGGCAACCTCACGGGAGAAGCGGGGCTTGCGCCGTTCTCTTCCGTGAGCATTACTTGATTCTTCACGCCTGGCGCCATGCCGATTCTGGCCGGACGAGTGTTGATCCCCGCTTTGGCCTCGGTTCCGATTCCGCTTTGCCTTGCGGCTCCGGGAATTGTGAGAAGGTTTCTTCATTGAATTAGCTCATTATCAAGCCGCACTACTGGCAATCGCAAATAGCCCAACATAAAAATCCGCGTGGATGCCACATTGTCCGCAATTTTTTTCGCGCAGAACGTATTCAGTCCAGAAGGAATTTTCTCATGCGATGTTCTTTGGTTATCCCCATGGCGATCATGATGATGGCGGCAGGAATTGTGAGGCCGGACAGTTCAGGCGAGATCCAGCATCAGACAGCTAGCACCGCAACGCAAACAAGCCAGCT
>DASRCD010000095.1:0-2623 GCA_035653315.1 Candidatus Angelobacter sp. | reverse complement strand
GGCATCCACGGCCACCCCGGCCAGCAACTTCTGTTCGTGCAATGGAATACCCAGCTTGGTGTAGGTATCCAGAATCTCCGGATCAACTTCGTCCAGGCTCTTGAGCTCTTTCTTTTTCTTTGGCGCTGAATAATAAGAGAGCGCCTGATAGTCAATGGGCGGATACTTCACGTTCGCCCATGTCGGCTCGCCGTGCTTCTGCTCCAGAGAAGTCCAGTACCTATAAGCCTTAAGCCGCCATTCCAGCATGAAATCCGGTTCGCCCTTTTTCATGGCGATGGCCCGGATAATGTCCTCACTCAGCCCGGGTGGCAGGCGGTCTTCATCGATTGAAGTAACAAATCCCCATTTATATTCCTGCTGTGTGAGGTCGTTGATTTGATTGACTGTGCTGCTCATCTCACTCCTTCTGCCACGGTATTTGCGGGCTTAATGGAAGCCACTAATTCCTGTTCATATTTCGCCTGGTGACTCACTATTTGATGATTCAAATCAGAAAGCGTCACATGGTTCAGCGCGTCACGAAGCGCATCGCCAATAATCTGTGAATTGCTCTTGATAGCGCATGAACGCTCCCTGCCACATGATCCTCTGGTGACGCTGCATTCAGTAAAACCGATGGGACCTTCCAGCGCCAGAATGATTTCAGCCACGGTGATCTCGCCCGCATCCCGCACCAGCGTATAGCCGCCCTTGGTGCCTCGATGGGAGACCAAAAGACCGCGCTCTGAAAGCTGCCGCAGCAGCTTGCCCACCGTGGGCAGAGGGAGCTTTGTCTCTTTGGCCAGGCTGCGCGCCGTGTGCGGCAGCTCTTCCGGACTCTGCGCCACATGCGCCATGAGCACGATTCCGTAATCCGTTAATTTATTCAGTCTGAACATCTACTTCGCTGTGCAGCATTCCCTGAGAGTCAGGAGGTGAATACAATACCAGTTCAGTATTATTTTATCGGGTGGGTTGAAGGAATACAAGACCGGATAGGTCTTATATGAAAATTGCTCTCTGCTCGCCTTCATGTTTGTCCCGTCGCCTAAAGACATTTCCATCCTTGCGAGTTACAATTTCTCCGTTTATATCGACTGTCAGCGGTTTCGGAGGCAACTGTGGACGACCGGCCTGAGAACGACGATCAACCAATTAAAAAACCATCCAAACCTAAGTCCGGAGTTTCCCGGCGCGACTTCCTGAAGATTTCCGGGGTGTCCGCGGCAGTCCCGTTGGTCTCTCATGTTGGATCACTGGCGCAAGCGGAAGAGACGGTTGCCACGCAGGGGCCGGGCAAAGTTCCCGTTACGCTGAAGGTAAACGGCAAGGCTCTTAAAGCTTCGCTGGAGCCGCGCGTTACCCTGCTTGACGCACTGCGCGACCAATTTGAACTTACAGGCGCCAAGCGTGTTTGTGATCGCGGCACCTGCGGCGCATGCACCGTGCTGCTGGACGGCAAGGCAATCTACGCCTGCTCCCGGCTGGCCATTGATTCACAGGGCCATGAGATCACCACGGTGGAAGGGCTTGGCGAACCGGCACATCTCCACCCCATCCAGCAGGCATTTGTGGACAATGACGCACAGCAATGCGGCTTCTGCACGCCGGGTTTTGTGGTAGCGACCAAGGCTTTTCTTGACCAGAATCCCAACCCAACGCCTGAGCAGATCAAGCATGGGCTGGGGGGAAATTTCTGCCGTTGCGGAACGTATGTCGGGATGCGGCTGGCCGTGATGCAGGCCGCGAAGACGAAGGGAGCCTGATCCATGGACGAAAATACTAAGTATGGATGGCCCGCGCCGGAACAGCGATCGCTGATCGGGAAGCGTATTTCGCGCGTGGATGGACCGGAGAAAGCTTCAGGCCGCGCCAAATACACCTATGACGTCCATCGTCCGGGAATGCTTTACGGCAAGGTGGTGCGCTGCCCGCATGCGCACGCCAAGGTAACCAGCGTGGATATTTCCGCGGCAGAAAAAATGCCGGGCGTGAAAGGCGTTTTTATTATTCAGGATAAAGGCAGCGAGATCCACTGGGCCGGAGATGATGTGGTAGTAGTGGCCGCCGTGGACGAACCTATCGCCGCCGATGCCGCGCGCACGGTTAAAGTTGAATATGAAGTGCTGCCGCACTTTGTTGATGATTTCAGCGAGCCTAAAAATATTCCTGAAAGCACGGGACCGCTTACGCAACGTGATCTCTTCCAGATGTTCAATGCAGAGATGCCGGATGAGCAGGTCATTGCTACGGTAAAAAAGCGCGGGATTACGTTCAAGGTAAGTCCAGAGATGGCGCAACGCATGAAAGAGAACGAGGTAAGCGATGCAGTCATCCAAACCTTGCAGGCTGCTGCAGTAAAAGAACCGCAACCGGACGACTCGCCTTATAAGAAAGAGACCGAGCAGATCAAAGGAGATCCTGACGCGGCTTTCAAAGAAACAGAAGTCATCTCTGAAGGCGTATATGGCTGTCCGGTGATCACGCATTGCTGCCTGGAGAGCCACGGTTCCATCGCTGAGTGGACAGACAACGATCATCTGTTTTCGCATATTTCAACGCAGAATGTTTCCGGCCTGGCCGGGCAGTATTCGCAGGCATTGAAGATCCCTGCCGCCAACGTCCATGTGCATCAGGACCA
>DASRCD010000094.1:0-4606 GCA_035653315.1 Candidatus Angelobacter sp. | reverse complement strand
TCAGTCTGGAGAGCATTGCTGGAATTGTGTCCTACTTAACCTCTGATTTAGCCCAAAAATGTTCGCGGTGTGCGCGTGAACTCCAGCCCGGAGCGTTGGAGTGTTCCGAGTGCCGTACGCTTGTTCATAGCGATGAGATGGAACAACTGGCGGCGCAGGCCCGCGCGCTGGAAGCGCATGGAGATTATGCGCAAGCCTATGAGCGCTGGGCCGCGTGCCTGCCATTGCTGCCGCCAAAATCGGCGCAGGCGGAATGGATTCGCGGGCACCTGAAAGAGCTTGAGCGAGCAACATCCGGGGCGCAAAGCCCCGCGCCAACTGCAAACTCCACTCCACAGTGGGCCAAGCGCCTAGGACCTTTAGGGCCGGTAGTGGTGGCGCTTTTAAAGTTCAAATCACTCCTTAGCTTTGTGGCCTTCTTCGGTTTGTACTGGTCCATGTGGGGCGTTGGATATGGCATTGGCTTTGCCGTACTTATTCTGATCCATGAGCTTGGACATTTTATTGACATCAAACGCAGGGGCCTACCTGCCGACATGCCAATGTTTGTCCCTGGCTTTGGCGCTTACGTGCGCTGGAATGCCATGGGTGTGCCGTTATCCACGCGCGCGGCAGTGAGCCTTGCCGGTCCTCTCGCAGGTTTGCTGGCAGCGGCAATTTGCGCTGGTCTTTGGGTTAAAACCGGTTATGGACTTTGGGCTGCTCTGGCTCGTACAAGTGCCTGGCTTAATGCGCTTAATCTAATTCCGCTCTGGATCTTTGACGGCAGCAAAGCCGCCAATGCCCTGAGCAAGGTCGAGCGGGTGGTGGTGCTGGTGGTGAGCGCTGCCCTGGGATATGCGTTAGGTGAAGTGGTATTTTGGCTGGTGGCCGCGGGCACAGGTGTCCGACTGTTTACCCACGATGATCCTTCCGAGCCGAGCAATTTAATCACTGCCTATTACATTGCGGTTTTAGCTGGACTGGGCACGATCATTTGGTTTATGCCCGGCCATGGCGGCGGGTTCCGCTAGCAGAGTTCCACTGCAAAATTTCTTTCAGCGCTTGAGCAAGCTTTCCATGCACGATACTCTTTCCAAAGAGGAGATTCATGCACGGCAGCGCAATCCAATCGGCGGAAATCATTTTTCTTCTGCTGTTGCTGTTTGTGGCCGGTTTTACCGCGCTGGCGCGCAAGCTGCAAACTCCATATTCGATTGTGCTGGTCATCGCAGGATTACTATTGGGGTTTGTTCCGGGCATTCCGCGAATCGTCCTGAACCCTGACGTAATTTTTCTTCTTGTGCTGCCGCCACTGCTTTTTTCAGCGGCATGGCTGACCTCATGGCGTGATTTTGTCTATAACATTGTGAGTATTTGCTTTCTGGCTTTTGGGCTGGTGGGTTTTACAGTTGTGTGTGTTGCCGGGACAGCACATTTCGCCTTCCCAGGTTTTGACTGGCGGTTAGGTGTGGTTCTTGGAGCAGTTGTTGCCACCACGGATGCGATTGCCGCAACCTCCATTGCCAAGCGCATTGGCCTGCCGCAACGCATTGTGGATGTACTGGAAGGCGAGAGCCTGGTGAATGACGCAACCGGCCTGCTTGCCTTGGAATTTGGGCTTGCGCTTGTAGTGGGTGGAAAGACGCCTACTGTGGCTTCAGGTTTTCTGCGCCTTGCTTATCTTACGATTGCGGGCATCGCCGTGGGATTGGCGATCGGCGCCATTGTGCATTGGATTGAGCACAAGATTGATGATGGCCCAATAGAAATCACTATCAGCATTATGGTCCCTTATGCGGTTTATCTTGCCGCGGAGTCAATTCATGCTTCCGGAGTGCTTGCGGTGGTGGCATGTGGGCTTTACCTGGGGCGGGGAAGCGCGCATTTTTTCTCTCCTGCCGTGCGCATTCAGGCTTACGCAGTTTGGGACGTGCTGATCTTTATTCTGAACGGCTTTGTTTTTGTCCTGATCGGTCTGCAATTACCCCTGGTCCGCGAGGGAATACGCAACTACAGCCTGGGAACACTTGCCCTGTTTGGCAGCCTCTTCAGCCTGCTGGTAATTGCCATCCGGATGCTGTGGGTCTTTCCCGGCACTTCCATAGCTTATGCGGTGCGCAGGCGGATTCAGCACCAGAATGAACCGCATCCGCCGGCAAAAAATGTTTTTGTGGTGGGCTGGACAGGCATGCGCGGAGTAATTGCGCTGGCTGCAGCCATCTCCTTGCCGGAAACAATGGAAAACGGCAGTCCATTTCCACAAAGAAATCTGATCATCTTTCTTACCTTTTGCGTGATTCTGGTAACGCTGGTGCTGCAAGGATTGACTCTGCCTTCAGTCATTCGCGCGCTTGGGCTGGCTGACGCGGCCGGCCCGAATTGTGAAGAGACAGAAGCACGGCGACTTATGGCGGAGGCGGCGCTTCAACGACTGGAAAAAACCAGCGCGGACGTTGAGCCGGAATTTATTCCTTTATATGACGACCTGAGGGAGCACTACAAACGGCATCTTTCATCTCTTTCATCTTTTGGCAGAGAAAGCGGGGAACACAACGGCGCTGATGCTGAAGCGTATGCCCGGTTTTTGACCGTGTCTCTTGACCTGTTGCGCGTTGAACGCGAAACCGCCATTCAACTCCGCAATCATGGGCGCATTAATGATGAGGTATTGCGCCAACTCTTGCGTGAACTTGATCTTAGCGAGACTCGCTATAGAACAGCAGCCTAAGACCGTGATGCTCATGGCTCAATCTTTCCGCAATCTCGCGCTTATTTATTCGGCGGCATGGCTGCGTTCATTTGGCATTGGATTCCTCGGCGTGGTGTTGGGTGTGTATCTTTTTCGTGAAGGATATACCTCGACTGCGATAGGCCTGATGATCGCCG
Organism: Candidatus Angelobacter sp.; assembly: GCA_035653315.1. Taxonomy (GTDB): domain Bacteria; phylum Acidobacteriota; class Terriglobia; order Terriglobales; family Acidobacteriaceae; genus Angelobacter. The sequence continues at coordinate 1,738 of DASRCD010000094.1, read as the reverse complement.
CTGGACTCGCCGGCTCGGCAACCGGCACTCTTTTTATCACCTTGAAAGCGGACAAACTGGGTCGAAGGCGGACACTGTGCTGCCTGTCTTTGCTCACGGCACTGGGTGCGTTGCCGCTGATCTTTCATTTCAGCCTGCCCGCGATGATCCTGATTGCCTTCATCGGCATGTTGAACGGTATGGGCACTGACAGAAGTCCCGCATTTGCTCTGGAGCAGGCAACAATTCCGGGGTTGATTGCCGACCAGAAGCGCACATGGGCTTTGGCCTGGTACAGCGTTGTACTGGATGCCAGTGGGGCCTTTGGAGCATTAGCGGCTGGATTGCCATTGCTGGAGCAGAGGTTATGGAACGTTGATCTTGGATCAGCGTATCGCACCTTGTTTATTGGTTATGCAGCGATCAACGCGGTAAGTGCTGTGCTGTATCTGCTGCTTTCGGCAGATGTGGAAGTTGTGCGGAAGAATTTGCTGGATGTGCAAAAAGTAACGGTTTCCCCCAAGGCTAGATCGACAGTAAAAAAGTTGTCGGCGCTATTTGCGATTGATGCATTTGGCGGCGGCTTTCTTACAGATGCACTGGTTTCCTACTGGTTTTTTCGACGGTTTGGCATTGCGGAGAGCCGGCTGGCGTTGCTGTTCTTTACGGTTCATGTCTTGAATGCGCTTTCCCATCTGGGAGCGGCATGGCTGGCAAAGAAAATCGGATTGATTAAGACGATGGTTTTTACCCATCTGCCTTCCAGTGTTTTTCTGATTCTGGCTGCGTTTATGCCTTCCGCGCGATGGGCGGTGCTGCTTTTTCTATTGCGTGAATCGCTGGTGGAAATGGACGTACCCACGCGCCAGTCCTATGTTGCCGCTGTTGTACGCTCTGAGGAGCGCACCTTTGCCGCCGGCGTTACTAACCTGACGCGCAACACAGCATGGGCAGCAGCTTCCGCAGTAGCGGGAGTTTTTATGCAGCAGATTGCTTTTGCCGCGCCATTGCTGCTGGGAGGCGGGTTGAAGATTATTTATGACGGTTTGTTGTGGCGCGCTTTTCGCCATGTGAAACCGCCGGAAGAGCAGCAACCGAAGTTGGGTTAGCTTTTAGTCCGTATCTCCATGGTCAATATTTTGCGTCGATATTTATGTGACAGCGATTAATTCATGAAGGTGGGACTGACTCAGATAGATCGATCTAAGTAAACAAGTGCGTCAGGATAGCTGGACTGCGGTTTTCGAGAAGATAAAGGCATATTCTGGAACCTACTCTGAGAGAAAGCTGGACGGAGCTAAGAAAGAGACTTATCTTGAGAGATCATGCGGCTTTTTAAATTCATTACCCCTTGCCTTCTACTGCTGAAGTTTATGCCGCTCCACGCGCAAACAGAGAATGCCCAACCAGTTTTCCGGGTGGACGTGCGTTTGGTGCAGGTGGATGCGCAGGTACTGAGCAAGAAAACACATCGTGCGGCGCAGGCACTGAAGCAGGAGGATTTTGAGGTTTATGAAGACAATGTCCGCCAGCAGATCAGCTCATTCAGCCAGGATAAGCTACCTCTCTCTGTAGTTTTATTGTTTGACCTGACGGACAGCGTGCGGCCCGTGCTCAAGCAACTGGCTGAAGGGGCCTTGGAAGCTCTGCAACATTTAAAGCCAGAAGATGACGTGGCTGTGATGGTCTATGCGGCATCCGCCCAGGTGCTGCAAGAGGCAACAACGGACAGAGCGCTAACTGTAGCCGCGATTGAGAA
>DASRCD010000093.1:0-8587 GCA_035653315.1 Candidatus Angelobacter sp. | reverse complement strand
CTGATCGGGTTCATGGGCGCTGGAAAAACCACGGTCGGCCGGGCTCTGGCAACTCGTCTACGCTGGAATTTTTTTGATCTTGATGATGTGATCGAGCAGCGCGCACAGCAAACCATCGCCCAGATCTTCGCGTCATCGGGTGAATCTGGCTTTCGCCGCATGGAAACCGCCGCGCTCCGATCTTTTCTGCAAGAAAGCTCTCTGCTGCAAGAAACACCTTTGCTGCAGGAAAGACCTCTGCCGCAAGATCGCTCCACGGCAAGCGATCTTATATTGGCCCTTGGCGGAGGCGCTTTTGTACAGCCGGAAAATCGCGCCGTTCTCAGCGCAGCCGGCGTGACCACAATCCTGCTGGAAGCCCCGCTGGAAGAATTACGCAGGCGTTGTACCGGCCAGGATAAAGTTCGTCCGCTGGCGCAGCAGGAAGAGCGCTTTGCACAGCTTTTTGCCGCCCGGCGCGCGGACTATGCGCTGGCGCACTTCACGGTGCAGACATTGAACAAGGCCGTTGATCAAATCGCGGCGGAAATTGAGCAGTTGCTGGCTCGCCAGCAAGCAGTACGGAGGGTAAAGTGAAAACAGCTAAGTTGGCCATTCTTCTGGGCGCGATGCTCTTGTCATCGCTTCATTCCAGCGCAGCCGATAAGACAGATAAAACAAAAGAGAAGGAAAAAGGCGCATCCCGCTCGGTGGATTCCGGCAGCTTCGGCATTTACATGAATGGCAACCGTATTGGCACGGAGACGTTCAACATTACCCAGACCATGAACGGTGAACACCGGCCTGAGTACTCCACCGCAAGCTCTGAAATCAAGTTTGATGACGGCCAGTTCAAGGCTGCCCAGACTGCGGAAATGCAGGTTTCCGCCAAAGGCGAACTGCGCTCTTATATATGGCGCTCCACTGTCCCACAAAAAGAAGAAGCTACGGTTGAACCCAAGGACCAGCTTCTTGTTGAGCACGTGGTCCCAGCCGACCAGAAAAAAGTTGACGTGCCCCACATGCTCCCTGTTTCCACCGTCATCCTTGACGACAACTTTTTCTCCCAGCGTGAAGTCCTGCTCTGGTGGTATCTGGCCACCGGCTGCAAGCCACAGAACAATACGCTGGAATGTCGTACCGGCAAATTCGTGATCCTTGTCCCCCGCCAGCATTCTTCCGGCAATGCCACCCTGCAACTGCTTGGCACGGAAAGAGTCATGGTCCGGGGCTCTGAGCGCGAACTGAACAAAGTCAAGCTGGAAACCAACGGCCCGCAAGCACTGAGCTGGCTCAATGACCAGAGCCGCGAATCCGATGCCGCACAATGGACCCTCTGGGTTGACGATCAATACAAAGTCATCAAGATGACCGTTGCCGGCAGCAACATAGAAGTGGTTCGGGATTAAACAACCCAAATTCTTACCACGGATGAACACGGATGTTACGGATTTTAACTGTTGATTTCAGATCTTTTTACTTGTTCCTCTGCGTCCTTTGCGTCCTCTGCGGTGAAAAGGTTTTCTCCGCGTCTCCGTGGTAAAAAGTTTTACCTTGTAATCCGTAATATCCGTGTTCATCCGTGGTAAGCCTTTTCCAATGTTGTGCGATCTCGGCGATTTTCCAGCTTCGTTCGAATCAGTGTTCATCTGTGTAATCAGTGGTGAGATTGTTTTTTCTGATCACCCGATTTTACTTTGTTCTCTCCGCGCCTCTGTGTCTGTGGTGAAACACCTTTCAAATCCGTGCCATCCGTGTTCATCCGTGGTAAGGTTTTGCCTTTTCCGATGTCGGCGATCACGGCGATGACCCAAGTCCATTGATCTGCGGCCATCTGCGTTAATCCGCGGTAATAAGGTGTTGCAGTCCGCTCTCCAGATCACCCGATTTTTACTTGCTTCCTCTGCGTCCTTTGCGTCCTCTGCGGTGAAAAAAGGTTTTCTCCGTGTCTCGGTGTCTCCGTGGTGAAACGCCTTCCCAAATCCGTTCCATCAGTGTTCATCCGTGGTAAGGTCTTGCCTTTAATGTCGGCGATTCCCCTGATGCCTCAAAGGTTTTAATACCTTAGAGAGAGTTTCCTGACGCGCATCTCAGGTTAAACTTCTCTTACTCTCCCATTGCGGCTCTTGAAGTATGGCGAACAACAATCACCGGTCTGACATTCTCTTCTTCTTCGGCGTCATCCTCGCTCTGTGGTTTGCCTATACGGTGCGCGATGTTCTCATGCTTATTTATGTGAGTGCGCTCTTTGCCGTGGTGTTATCTCCGGCCATTGGCGCCATTCAAAAGCTGCGCTTCAATGGCTGGCGCGCCGGACGCGGCTTTGCCATCGTCTTCCTCATCCTCATGCTTGTTCTGGTGGGGACCTGTTTCGTGGTCTTCGCTCTGCCTCCGGTTTACCGTGACGGTCGTAACTTCTCCACGGACTGGCCCAGGCACATGGCGGAAATTACTGATGGTATTCGCCGTCTTCCCTTTGCTAACAAGATTGATCCTGCCACCCTGCAGAATTATGCTTCTGAAATTGCCAGCGGCGCAGGCGGACTCTTCATCAACCTTGCCGGTGGCATCTTCGGCCTGTTCACCGCCGTCATTCTTACTGCTTATTTCATCATTGATGGTGACCGCACGTTTCACTGGACAGTATCGCTCTTTCCGCTCCACCAGCAGGACCGTCTTGCCTCCACGCTGCTGCGCGCCAAGGCCCGCATGCGTAACTGGCTCATTGGCCAGTCCATGCTCATGTTCAGCCTTGGAATCACCAGCCTCATTGTTTATTGGGCGCTTGGGCTCAAATACTTTTATCTGCTGGCCATGTTCGCCGGCATCGCCAACATTCTGCCCATTGCAGGGCCAATCAGCGCGGTCGTTTTAGCCTCGGCGGTAGCCATCCTCGATTCGCCGCAGAAGTTTGTCGAAGTCATCATCTTCTTTGCCATCTATTTCCAGATTGAAAGCGTTTTCCTCACGCCGCGCATTATGCGCCATACCTTAAATCTTTCTCCGCTGACTGTAATCATTGCTCTCTCCATCGGCGGATCGCTGGCCGGAGTCATCGGCGCGCTGGTCTCCGTGCCCACCGCCGCCCTGGTAATCGTGCTGGTTGATGAATACCTGGTCAAGCGCAAGCCTGCCGCACACATGGCCGCCGCCGATTAGCTATTTTTTTAATTCGAAGCGAAGCGAGGGGACCCTACTTCATAAAAGCTACTAAAGTAGTTCCAGAGTTACTGTCTCTGCACCAACGAATCAAAGCCCAGCCCCGAACCTAAATCCGCGACCATCCGTGTCAATCCCGGTAAGACTTTGCTTTTCCAATGTCGTGCGGTATCGCCGCGATCACGGCGATGTCGGCGATCACCCGATTCTCCACTATGCATTCCATTTTGAATTCCTTTGCGTCCTCTGCGACCTTTGCGGTTAATTTAGTTTTCTCCTCGTCTCCTTTGCGCCCTCTGCGTCCTCTGCGGTGAAAAGGGTTTTCTCCGTGTCTCCGCGTCTTCGTGGGAAAACGCCTTTCCAAATCTGTGCCATCCCTAATGCTAAAATCTAATTTTCAGTTCCCATGACCAACAAAATTCCAGTCGGCATTCTCGGCGCCACCGGCACCGTGGGGCAACGTTTTATCCAGTTGCTTCATGATCACCCGTGGTTTGAAATTACCTGGCTCGCGGCATCGGACCGCTCAGCGGGCAAGTCTTATTCTGAAGCGGCCAAGTGGAACCTTGCCATGCCGCTTCCCCCAAAAATCGCGGCCATGAAGGTGGCTCCCTCAGCGCCGGAGAGCGCTACGCCCAAACTGGTTTTTGCCGCGCTTGACGCTACTGCCGCGCAGCAGATTGAACCTGCATTCGCCGCCGCCGGACACGCCGTGGTCTCCAACTCCAGCGCCTTCCGCATGGCGGAAGATGTGCCGCTGGTAATTCCTGAAGTCAATGGCGACCATCTGCCCATCATCAAGACGCAAAGCTGGTACAAGAAAAATGGCGGCTTCATGGTCACCAATCCCAACTGCTCCGCCATCGGACTGGTGCTGGCCCTTGCGCCTCTGCATCGCCGTTTCGGCATTGATAAGATTTTTGTCGCCACCATGCAGGCCATCAGCGGCGCCGGCTATCCCGGCGTGCCCTCCATGGACATCCTTGGCAACGTGATTCCTTACATCGCCAAGGAAGAAGACAAGATGGAAGCCGAATCACGCAAGCTTCTGGGTTCATTGAAAGAAAGCTCGCCCGCAGGCAATGGACCAACCATCGCTCCCGCCGATCTTACGCTCAGCGCGCATTGCAATCGCGTTGCTGTGGAAGACGGGCATACGGAATCTGTTTCCATTAAGCTGCGCAAACCCGCGCAGGCGGAAGACATCATCACCGCATGGAATGAATTTAGCTGCCTGCCACAGAAGCTGAAGCTGCCCACCGCGCCGGAACAGCCGGTGATTTATGAAAGCGCGCCAGACCGCCCGCAGCCGCGTCTGGACCGTGATCGCGGACGCGGCATGTCTGCTGTTGTGGGACGTTTGCGCCCCTGCAACATTTTCGACTGGAAATTTACCGTGCTCTCGCACAACACCATTCGCGGCGCAGCCGGTGCCGCCGTGCTGAACGGCGAACTGCTTAAAGCCCAGGGATATCTCAGTTGATGGAAAGTCGATTGGCAAACTCTTTTGGGCTGACAAGGCACATTGTGCAACGAGATAAGTGTCAGGGTACGACTTGCAGTCGTGCCGAAATTCATCTCGCAAAACGTTTTCTCCGCGCCTCTGCGTCTCCGCGGTGGATTTTTAGCCTTGCCTTTCTCCGTGCCTCCGTGTCTCCGTGGTGGATTTCCAGCTTTGTTCTCTGCCCCTCTGTGTCTCTGCGGTGGATTTTTGGCTCCTCTTTCTCCGTGCCTCCGTGTCTCCGTGGTGAAATTTGTCATTTCGCTCTTCTCTGCGTCTCCGCGCCTCCGCGGTGTGCCTTTCGACAGGTGCTAGCATGATCGTGATGAAATTCGGCGGCACCTCCGTCCAGGATGCACAAGCCATTGATCGTGTCGCCGCCATTGTGCGCGAGCGCCTGCATGAAAAGCCTGTCGTGGTCGTAAGCGCACTGGCCAAAATCACTGACCAGCTTCTTGCCATGGCAGCCGCTGCTGGCGCTGGACAACGCGAAAAAGCCCTGGAGATTTCACGCGCTGCCCGCGAGCGCCATTACAACTGCGCCTGTGACCTGCTGGGTACGCACGCCTTTGAACAGATTGCGCCGGAACTGGAAGCAGACTTCAACAGCTTGGACGAGCTTTTGCGCGGCGTTGTTGCCGTGGGTGAACTTACCGCGCGCACCACTGACACGATCTCCGGCTTTGGTGAGCGCGTCTCTTCCAAGATTGCCGCAGCCGCATTTTCCCAGCGTGAAATTGATGCCTCGCATGTCGATTCACGCAAGTGCATCGTGACCGATTCAAACTTCGGCAAGGCGGTTCCGCAATTTGAAGAGACGGACGAGCGCCTGAAGGAAATGGTTAAGCCTCTCCTGGACCATAATCGGGTACCGGTCATGGGCGGCTTCATCGGCTCCACTCGGGAAGGCATCTCCACCACGCTGGGCCGTGGCGGATCAGACTTCAGCGCCGCCATTGTTGGCGCAGGATTGAATGCCGAACGCATTGAGATTTGGACGGACGTGGATGGCATGCTCACCACGGACCCCAATCTCTGCCCGGACGTGAAGCGCATCAAGAACATCAGCTTTGAAGAAGCGGCCGAACTGGCCTACTTCGGCGCCAAGGTTTTGCATCCGGCTACGCTGCTGCCGGCTATCCAGAAAAATATTCCGGTGCTCATTCTCAATTCGCGCAACCCGAAAAATGAAGGCACGCGCATCACCGCCACCGCCCCCAAGAGCAAAAACCTCTTCAAGGCCATTGCCGCCAAAAAATGCATTACCGTGGTGGATGTGGTGGCCACACGCATGCTGATGGCGCACGGCTTCCTGAAAAGTATTTTTGAGGTCTTTGCCAACCACCGCTGCCCCGTGGACATGGTTTCCACCTCTGAGGTCAGCGTATCAGTAACAGTGGATTCTAATGAGTCCATTGCCGCCATTGCCGCCGACTTGGCCAGGCTGGCCGACGTGAAATATGAAAGCCGTAAAGCCATCGTCTGCCTCGTCGGTGAAAACATCAAAACCACGCCGGGCATTGCGGCAAAAGTTTTTGGCGCCATTCCCGATGCGAACATCCAGATGATCTCGCAGGGCGCATCTGAAATTAATATCAGCTTTGTGATCGATGAAGACGCCGTGCCTTACGTGGTCTCGCGCCTGCATCAAACTTTCTTTTCGCAGGTAGATCCAGAGGTATTCGCTTGAAAGGCGTTCGATTGAAAGAGGTGTTCGCGTGAAAATTCTTGTGCTGGGCCGCGGTAAAACCGGCGCTCTTGTAGCTGAAATTGCAAAAGAGCGGCAGCATGAAGTGCGTTCGCTGGCCAGCCAGGAAAATCAGGATGGCCGTGCGCTCACGCCCAGCACGCTCAAGGATGTTGACTCCGTTATCGACTTCACCACGCCCCACGCCGTGATCCCCAATATCATTCGCTGCGTGGAAGCTGGCGTCCCCATTGTGGTTGGCACCACCGGCTGGTATCAGCACATCGCCAAGGTCCGCGAACTGGTCACGGAACGCAAAGGCGCTCTGCTCTATGGCTCCAATTTTTCCGTAGGCATGAATTTTTTCTTTAAGGCTGTGCAGGCGGTTGCGCCCATCCTGAAGCACAATTACCGCGGCAGCATTGTGGAACGCCACCACGTCCACAAAAAAGACAAGCCTTCCGGCACTGCGGTCACCATCCAGAAAATCCTGGAATCCGCTTCCGGAGAACAAGTGGAAGTCGCTTCCGTCCGCGAAGGTGAAACCGTGGGCATGCACCTGGTGATGCTCGACTCCGCCAATGACACCATCCTCTTCACCCATGACGCCAAATCGCGCGTCGGCTTTGCCGAAGGCGCGGTCCGCGCCGCCGAATGGATCAAAGGTAAAACCGGCTTTTACGAGTTTCCTGAAATTGTGGATCAGCTATAGTCGCCTGGCTGTCTCGCCCCGTAAAGCATAGATATTGCGCTAATTTGCCTGCCTAAATTGGATACTAAGATCATTTGCAAGAAATGCGGGATCTTTCATTCTTTATTGCAGGAAAAGACGCCTATGCTGAAGAACATCCGTATTGCTTCGCCATGCTCGGCGGATTGGGACCAGATGGTTGGCGATGACCGGATTCGCCATTGCCAGGCCTGCAATCTGAATGTTTACAACTTTGCGGCTTTTACCGAGCAGGAGATTCACACCCTGCTGGCGAACCGTGAAGACCGTCTCTGTGGCCGGCTCTTTCAGCGTAAAGATGGAACCGTGCTCACGCAAAATTGTCCTGTCGGAGTGCGTGCTGTGGCGCGGCGGATTTCCCGCATTGCCGGCGCTCTTTTCTCTTTCCTGGCTCCAGGCTTCCTTACCACGCCGGTGCTTGCCCAAACTTATACACTCACAAACATGAGCGATGCCGCCATCTCGATAGACATCGTTGATCAAACCGGCGCTCCTATTCCACATGCGAGTGCAACAATCCGCGAACTGAATGGTAAGAACGAGCGTAATGCCCAGGCCGATGACCACGGACGCCTGCTTTTACGCGTCCCGAAAAGCGGCAAGTATGTGCTCACTGTAACAGTGCGGGGTTTTGCGACTTTCACCCGCACGTACAATTTAAGAAGCGGAGAAATGCTATCTGCGCCAGCAGCAGTACTTAACGTAGGAACAGTGGGCGTAATAGAGATTGTTGATCCGGGATCTAAGCCAAGCCGGGAGAATGTTCCGCTTAATGCCCCGCCATTGCCACCCAGGTGGCGGAGGTCGCAGACCGCTACAACCATAAACATCATTCGTAAAAAGTTACTCTAAACCCTGGCCAGCGCCTCGCAGAACCAGCCTTTAGCGTCTGTCCAGTATTTTTCCAGTTGAAAGCCACTGCTCTGGAGCAGGCGCTTCATGGAAGCAATATTGAATTTGTAGCTGTTTTCCGTGTGGATGCGTTCGCCTTTTTTGAAATGGAAGCTGCGGCCCAGCATGGACATTCGCACAGTCTGGTCGCGCAGGCTTTCCAGGTGCATTTCAATGCGCGATTTCTGCCGGTTCCAGAAGGCCACATGCGCAAACGCGTTGAGATCAAAATCCCCGCCCAGTTCGCGATTGATGTGCGCCAGCATGTTCTTGTTGAAAGCCGCAGTCACGCCCTGCGCATCGTTGTAAGCGGCATTCAGGATTTCTGCCTTCTTGATCAGGTCAAGACCAATCAGCAATGCGTCCCCTGGTTCCAGCGAGTTGCGGATGCTTCGCAGAAATTCTCTGGCCTCATCCGGCTCAAAATTCCCAATCGTAGAGCCGATGAACAATACCAGCTTGCGCCCCGGCAATGACTTCAAGTCCGGAATCTGATGTGTGTAGTCGGCAACAATAGGAGTTACCCGCAGACGGGGAAAGTGTCCGTTCAATGTAGACAGCGCACCCTGCAACGCTGAAGAGGAAACGTCCACCGGATAAAACTCCGCGCGCAATTGCCGCCTTAATAGCGCTTCAATCA
>DASRCD010000092.1:0-14021 GCA_035653315.1 Candidatus Angelobacter sp. | reverse complement strand
CACGTCTGCTGCTGGAGCGCGGCGGCGATCCAGACGATAACGAAACTTTCTACCACACTCCGGAAAGCTACGATAACGATGCGTTAAAAGTGCTGGTGGAGAGCGGCAAAATGAATGCCGACAATCTTGCCGGGATGCTTCTGCGCAAGGCTGATATACACGATTACGACGGAATGAAATATCTGCTGGAACACGGCGTTGATCCCAACCGGATGACACGCTGGGGTTATACGGCGCTGCATCAGGCAATCAGGCGCGACAATGCTCTCAAAAATATCGAGCTGATGCTGGATCATGGGGCCGATCCAACGATCAAGACAGTCACCGAAATAGCGGCACACTTCCCGCGTGTGGATGGACAAAGGTCAGCCATTGCACTAGCCGCACGCCGCGGCAGGCGCGATGTACTGGAGCTTCTGAAACGGCGCGGAGTTCCTTTTGAGTTTGAAGGTATAGAGCGGCTGATTGCGGCTTGCGCGCTGAATGATGAGGTTGCCATCCATTCTATTCGAGCAAATGAACCGGAGCTTGTGCGCGCATTGCTGGCAGAAGGAGCAGCGCCGCTGGCTGAGTTTGCAGGCACGGCGAACCGGGACGGCGTTCGTGCGCTGCTCGATGTTGGGGTACCTGTGGACGCTCTCTATGAAGGCGATCCTTATTTTGACATCGCCAAAGACAGTACGGCTTTGCATGTTGCGGCATGGAAGGCATGGCCTGAAGTCGTGAAGCTGCTGATCGAACGTGGCGCAAATGTCAACGCGCAGGATGCTAAAGAGCGCACGCCACTCATGCTTGCGGTAAAAGCCTGCGTGGATTCCTACTGGACAAACCGGCGATCCCCGGAATCGGTAGAAGCACTTTTAGGCGCGGGGGCTTCGGCCAGCGGCGTTGAATTTCCTTCTGGTTACGCCGAAGTGGACAGGCTGCTAGAGCAGCATGCGAGCGACTCAGCCGCGAATGCACACGAATAGAAAGGAAGCTGTGCAGGTCAGAAGGCAATGCACCGCTTTCCACTTTTTTATGGCTGTCGAAAGTAGAAGTTAATGGGATGTTGCGCGTTCGCTGCTCTTGAGCAGCTCATTCACAATGGTCACCAGTTCTTCCGGATTGACCGGCTTTTCCAGATACAGATCGGCCAGCGGCTCGGCGGCCTGAAACGCCTCAGCCACATATCCTGAAACCACCACCACGGGCATGCTGCTGTTGTTTTTGGCGGCCTGCACCACGGCGCGGCCATTGGCATCACCCAGGCGCCAGTCAGTAACCACGGCGTCATAGGTATTGCTTTGGAGTTTTTCCATGGCGTCACGGGCTGAGGTGGAAGCGGTCACGGTGTGGCCGGCTGCCTCCAGAATGGCGCATTTTAATGTCACTACATGGGGTTCATCGTCGACGCAAAGGATCCTGGCCATATTTGGGCGTCCCTTAACGCTGGCGCGCTTGGATTGCGGGCGCGCCGCCGGGTAAATTTTAGCTGCGGCACATGCAGCTAAGAAACTGCCCTATTCTCAGGCAGGCATGATGCTGAAGTCAAATGAATGCTTTGATTTATCCGGCTTTTTTGTTCTTTTACGGGCCTAAGGATTGGCCAGCTCTGGAATGAGAGATGCACCTGCCGAATTTTGAGCCCTATCCAGAGTAGCTGAATGAATTGCACCGAGGGATTTCTGGCAAGGGAGGCGGGAAATTGGGACTTTTATGAGCAGGAGCGCTGGACCTGAATAAAAAAAGCAGCTTGCGATGTGAGCCGCAAGCTGCCCGAATTTCAATTTGGAGCGCCGGTTACTGTACAGTCAAATTTATGGTGCTAATGGCCGTGGCCCCTCCGCTGGCGCTGTTGGCAGTTATAGTCACTACGGAAGTTCCAGCAGGCGTGCCGGTTACAGGCGCCGGAGTTGGAGTTGGCGTAGGTGTTGGGGCAGAAGCCACTGGGGCAGAACCGCCGCAGCCTGCCAAGGCAAACAGCATTATCGCAGCAAGACCGGTAGCCAAACGCATTTTGAACTGCTTTTTCTGCATAAGCCTAAGAAGCAGCGCTGTCATTCCCAGCATTGCCAGCAATGGCATGTAAGAAGGCGGAATGCCTTTCAATCCTGTCATTGGAACCGTTGCTGAACGCGCCGTGGTGGAGATGGTCACGGTCACTGGCGTCAGCCCTGTGGCGCTCACGGTTGTGGGATTAAAGCTGCACGTGGTGGCGGCAGGCAATCCGCTGCAAGCAAAGCTGATAGCGCCAAGGCCACCGTTGTAATTTACGTTCAACGTGGTGGAAACCGGCGTTCCGGCAGCACCTTGCAGGGCGGTTGTGGTGGCGGACATCTGAACCACCGGATCAATCTGCGTCGCATCCGTGGATGTGTCGTTGGAAGTATCGGTCTCGCCTCCGCCGGAAACTGTGGCAACGTTATTGACGTTGACCGCCGCGCTATTGCCAACATTCACCGTAATGGTGATCGGTTCAAAGCTTGTTCCGGCAAAAAGCGTATCGCCGCGCGTACAACCCAGAGGTGAAAGCGTGCAAATCCAGTTCGGCCCGGAAATATCAGTTGCGGTAAGCCCGGCAGGCAGTGTATCTGCCACCTGGATCAGCGCCGTGGTATCCACCACGCCTGGGTTGCTCACAGTCAGCGTGTAAGTAGCGCCTATTTGCGGACGGGTGAAATTTCCAGTATGCGTGCTGGTAATCGTAAGGTCAGGCGTTACCACGTCAACACTGGCGGTGGCTGTGCCCCCTGTTCCGCCTTCATTGGAAGTGACAGGGTCGGTGGTGTTCACCTGATTTCCTGTCGCTACGGCCAGCACGTCAATCGAGAAAGTGCAACTGCTGTTGGCCAGAACAACGGCATCCACCAGGTTAAGGTTGGTGGTTGAAGTGGTGATCACGCCGGGATCGCAGGAGCCGGTAAGGCTATCCGGGTTGGCGATAATCAATCCCGCCGGTAGATTGTTATTAAGGCCCACACCGGTCAGGTCAACTGCCGGATTTGGATTGGTGATGGTGTAGGTGAGCGTTGTGCTTAAATTCAATCCAACATTGGCTGAACTGAAAGAGATGTCCACGGTTGGCGGAGACTGCGCCACGCCCATGGCGGCAAACATAAACAATGAAACCAGTACGGCAAAAGGCCGCAAGAAGGTAGAACTTTTCATGGCTGACATGCTTCTCTTACTCACTTCCGCAAAGAATTGTTTTGGATGGTATAGTCGGCGGGAATCTGGAACAGGGCCGAATCCGGCTCTCCGCTCACAATATTGACCAGCTTTGTGGTCTGGACGCCCAGCTTCGGGTCTTCAGTCCGGGACTGCAGGTTGATCTGCAATTCCGGCGAGAACCATGATTCCACTGTGGCAATGCGGGCTTTTTCAGAACCTGCCTGGGCTTCTGCCGGAAGCATGCGCCGGGTGCCGCTCACGGTGAAACCCTGCATGGCGTAATTGCCAAGGTTTTCCGTGGCAACTGCCGGCTGATTTGCGCCGCGCTGTGCCGCCATTGCTTTAGCCAGCTTTACCTCAGCAGCATGTCCCATGGTTGCGGAAGGAACAGGAAGTGCGGAGATGGTTGCGGTTTTAGTCTGCAAATCCAGGCGGACGCTAATGCGCTGCACCGGATCCACAATGGTTACGTAGTGCCGCGCCTGCGCGCCTGATGCCGGGGATTCGATTTCAACTTCTGATCGCGTCCGGCCAGCGGAATCACGGAACATTTTGCCATGCGTTTCATGGGCAGCAATTGCGCCACCCGCCTGCGGTTGCGAGGACTGATTCACTACGTCAGCCGAAAAAGGTGCGCCCTGGATTGAGCGCAGGTTAATTCCGCCTGAAAGCGTGCTGATGGAAGATTTGAGATTTGTGCTGCTGCTTTGGACAGGCGCAAATGATGCCATTGCCAGCAACGCAGCCAAGGGTAAAACAAAACTGGATTTCATACTCACTCCGGAAGAGATGTGTGCATATTAACTTCAGAGTCAGTACATTCATCGGCATTCGGGGAACGAAAGTAACACCTTTTTTCACTTAGACTTACATTAGGAGGCTTTAAAGAAAAACGGCCCCCGGCAGATCGCCGGAGGCCTGAGGTGAAGTTCAAAAATTTAAGGTGGTTATGCGCGGCCCACGCCCAGATATTCAAAGCCCAGCGCCTTCATGCGGGGCCCATCGAGCAGATTCTTGGTGTCCACGACAACCGGGTTGCGGATAATCCGGCGGATGCGGTCAAAATCCAGGGTGCGGAATTCCGGCCAGCCAGTGCCGAGCACCAGGGCGTCCGCGCCTTCCGCCACGGAATAAGCTGAATCGCAATAGCGAACGTTGCCGGTTAATTCCTGCTGGGCATCCGGCATTGCGATAGGATCATAAGCCTTTACATGCGCACCGCTTTCCATAAGGCTGCGGGCCAGACGAATCGAGCCGGAACTGACCACAGAGTTGGTATTCGGCTTGAAAGCCAGACCAAGCAAGCCAACCTGCTTGCCTTCAATGGTGCCCATGGCGCCGGAAATTTTCTTCATGATGCGTCCGCAGAATTCATGGTTCACTTCGCGGGCAGCGGTAAGAATTTTGAGCGAGACGCCGGAACCAGCGGCCAGATTGGCCAGTGAATCCATATCCGATTCAGTAAAGCTGCCGCCCAGCGAACCAGGCTGCAAACAGCGGGGCGCAATGCGCTTATCCAGGCCGAGCGCCAGCGCCAAATCAACCGCATCGGCGCTGATACGCTCGCATAAACTTGAGAGTTCGTTAATAAAGGAAACCTTGGTGGCCAGGAAAGCCGTGGAAGCTTCGCGGACCAGTTCCGCCGTTTCATGCGTGGTCACAATCACAGGCACGCCGCGCATCACAAGCGGGCGATACAGCGCCTTCAGGGCGCTTACGGCAGCCGTGGAACTGGTGCCAAGAACAATGCGGTCAGGCCAGTTGAAATCTTCAACAGCGCAGCCTTCAGAGAGGAATATGGGATGTGAAACAACCGTGATCTGGCGGCCGGAAGCCTTCAGGCGTTCTTCAATACGGCGCGCCGTGCCCACCGGTACAGGCGTCACAAGGACCAGAATCTGGCCATGGTCGCAATAATTGGCGATCTCCATGGAGATGGATTCCATGTCTTTACCGGCATCTTCGGCCAGGTAGATGATTTCCGCGCGCTGCACCATGGATTGCAGATGGGTGGAGTACATGAGCCGGCCGGAGCGGACGCCGCGGCGCACAATGTCACTTAAGTTCTTTTCATGGAAAGGCAGAATGCCGCTTGCCAGCAGGGTGGTATTGACCGAATCACTTCCATAGGCCGTCACGGGAACGCCAAAATCGGCAAGACACGCAGCCACCACAGTACCCAGATAACCGCAACCGTAGACACCGATCTGCATAAAATCTCCTGGAGAAACCTAAAGCATCGGCGACTCGGGGGAAGTTTTTTTGAGGGTTCGCCAAATGGTCTTTTATTCTTGTTTTTACTGATGCCTCAATCGGGCAGAGCTGATTAGAAGCTTTTGCTTAGTACATCCGCAAGATGGAAAAGGTACATGTACCGGCAAATAGGACATGCACATTTGCGACATCTGTTTTCAGCAATTGAGCCAAGTGTTATTTCGACTGTATTTCCGTCAGCATCACACACGAAGGTGGAATGACCTTGTGTCTTTAGGCTTCCTCAGGCTTGTTCTGCCTGTTCTACTTCTTCCGTTTGTTCTGATTGGTCTACTTCTTCCGCTTCTTCCGCAGCAACTTCATCCCACCATGTGAGTTGGGCATCGTGCGGTTCATGGCACATCCACACCGGAGCGAATGACAGGCGATGCAGCGGCGTGGGGCCATGTTCCCGCAACGCGGCCAGATGTTTAGGGGAACGATAACCCTTATTGGAAGCAAGATCGTATTCAGGATAGACAGGGGCCCAGCGGCGAATCATATCGTCGCGATGGACTTTGGCGATGATGGACGCTGCTGCAATGGAAATAGAAAGCGCGTCGCCATGGATGATGTTGGTCTGCGGGCATTCCCAGTTCACCCTCACGGCGTCTATCAGCAGATGGTCCGGCGCGGGCGAGAGCTGGGCAATGGCTTCCCGCATGGCCAGCAGCGAGGCCCAATAAATGTTGATCTGGTCAATCCGGGCCACATCCACGGCAGCCACGGCATAAGCGATGGCGTGCTGCTTGATACGCTCGGCCAGCTTTTCCCGGGTCGGCTCGTCAATCAACTTGGAGTCGCGCAGCCCTTTAATGCGATAGCCCGGCTCAAGGATCACGGCCCCGGCCACCACCGGACCGAACAGGCAGCCACGGCCAACTTCATCCACGCCTGCCACCAGCTTTGCTCCGGCGGCCCACGCCTGCTTTTCAAACTGCTGCGTACATTTCAGCCGCTTGAGCAGGCGCATCTTCATGGTCCCCTTGGAATAGGGAAGGCCCGTTTCCGGGTTGATGGGGACAGGAACTTTCCTGCGTTTCTTTTTTCGGGGAACTATGGGAGCCATGCAAACCTGTGAAGTGATTTTATCGCGTTTTCAAGCCATTATCGAACAGAGAGGGCAGGGAAAACATCAGGCCTGCATTTGGGCGTTTAAGCAACCAACTTTGAATTCTGCATTGATCAAAGGCTTGATGTTGAGGGCGAGAGCCGCTGCCTCCACAGGCCGATTCGCAAGAAAAGAAAGCACTATGAACTTTGCATAAGTGAAATTCCTCATTTACTTATGCCATTGAATAGCTAAGTATAAGGTTACAGTTGCTTATATACCTATCTGCAAATGCCCATAAATACCTACACAGCAAACTATAAAGTTGTTACTATTCATTCGCATTTCCGGCAAATAACATAATTTTGCGAGCTGAATAGGCGGTCTTCATAAGGCGGTCTTTCTTAAGCCGATTTCGGGGATTTTATGTCTAAAGCAACATCGGTACCGGCAATAATGGTAATCATAGCGCTTGGCGGTTTTTGCTTTGCGCAGCAACCCACCTCTGCTCAACCTCAGGATAGTCCCGCGCAGCCACCGGCTTCGAGCGTTGCAGGCCAACAGCCCGCGCAGGCAAAAGAGCCTGTGCTCAAGGTCAAGACGCGCATGGTAGTGGTGGATGTTGTGGCCCGCGATTCAAAAGGCAAGCCGGTGAGCGATCTTAAGCAGGAAGATTTCACGGTCCTGGAAGACGGCAAAGAGCAGAAGGTCAGGATTTTTAATTTTCAGCATCCGGAGCTTTCTTCGGCCCGCCAGGAGCAGGCGGTGCCAGTTAATCCAAATATGGTTGATAACCTGCCGCACTTTCAGTCCGGGCGCGCTCTGAATGTAATCCTGATGGATGCGCTCAATACCAGCCGTACTAATCAGGCATACATGCGGGAAGCAATGATCAAATTTCTGGAGAAGCTGCCCGAAGATGAACCTATTGCCGTTTATCTTTTGGGAGACAAACTCCGCCTGATGCAGGACTTCACCACCGATCCGGCTTTATTGAAAAAAGTGGTGAGCAGTTTTAAGGGAAAGAATTCCCCATATCTAAGCGTGTCCGCAGATGGCACACCGGTAGCGCCGATCTTGCCGGGCATTGCCCAATCACTTCCACCGCAAATGGCAGTTCAAATCAGGGAATTTCAGGACCAACTGACTGGAAGCCTGACTGACCAGCGAGTACAACTGACCCTTTCCTCACTGAATTCGCTGGCCCGAACCCTGTCTGGCTATCCCGGACGCAAAAACCTGATCTGGGTTTCAGAGACCTTCCCTTTTGACGTGATGTTGACCAGCGCCTCAGCTAAGGCGACTATGAATGATCGCAATTACATGCACGATATTGCGCGTACAGGGAATTTGCTCAGCGATTCTCAAATCGCCATCTATCCGCTGGATGCGCGAGGCCTTTCCGGCAGCGGTCTGTTTAATGTGGCAAACAATTCCGATCAATATGGCAACCCAGTGGCTGGAATACGCGGCGGAGTCGGTGGCCAGATGGACCAGGAATCCGACGAAAGGCTTTCATCCCATACCACAATGAATGACCTGGCCGAACGTACCGGAGGCCGTGCTTTTTACAATACGAATGACCTGGAATCCGCCATGCGCGACAGCATTGACGATGGCTCAACTTATTACACGCTTGGCTACTATCCTGAGAATAAAGATTGGAATGGAGCGTTCCGTAAAATCCAGGTGAAGTTGCAGCGGAGCGGCGTAATACTCCACTATCGGATTGGCTATTTTGCCGCTGACAGTACGGCATTCACCAAGCTGAATCCTAAAAAACAAGACCAGGATTTTGATGAGGCATTGAGCCTGAACGTGCCTATTTCTACCGCATTGCCTTTTAAAGCATTGATTATGCCGCCCTCTGCAAAGACCCAGAACAAGGTGGTGGTAAGTTATGGCGTTGATCCTCATGCGTTGACTTTTTCAGAAATTGAAGGCGGATTCAGGCAGGTGAACATGGAATGTGCCGTCAGGGTATTTGCCAAAAAGTCGCCTGAAAAAACGTTAGCCATGGAAGCGCAAAAAATGGGAGGGACGCTGAATCCTGAGGCTTATGAAAAAGTGGTTAAGGGCTTTTTCCCGTGCCGCGACCAGCTGAGCCTTCAGCCAGGAGACTATATCCTACGCCTGGGCGTGCGGGACAATGAAAGCGGACTGATCGGAACGGCAAATGCCATCCTGACCATTCCAGAGGAGAAGGCCGCCTCCACTGCTGAGGGAACCAAGCCCTAAGAAACACCACAATCCTTGATATTCCTATCAGTTCACTAAGCCACGCCCCTTACGCGGTGTTCTTCCCGTGGGGCGTAGCACGAATCCTTTGGGTGCATTACTAATCTAATCTCACTGTAAGCTGTTGAGAGTGGAAGGATGTTTACACCCTCCTGTTTGAGGGTGACGGCCCTCCAGTTTACAATCATACGTTTGCGTTTACGTTCAGTTTCGCCCCAGAGGGAGCACTACCTTGCCAGATACGATTTATGACGTTGCCATCATTGGTGGAGGACCCGGCGGATACACAGCCGCATTCCGCGCCGGACAGCTTGGCCTGAAAACCTGCCTGATTGAAAAAGAAGACAAGCTTGGCGGCACGTGCCTGCACGTTGGCTGCATTCCCACCAAGGCGCTGCTGTTCAATGCCGAAGTGTATGACCACATGAAATCCGCTGAAGAGCTTGGGATCGATGGTCTTGGGACAGGCAAGCTGAATTGGAAGAATATCCAGGACCGCAAGAACAAGATTGTGTCCAAGCACACCAAGGGGCTGGATTTTCTGGTGCGCAAGAACAAGGTGGACCGCGTGCTGGGCTTTGGCAAGCTGACTGGCCCGGCAAAAAATGGTGTCCACACAATCCAGGTTGATAGCGGCAAAGGAAACAGCGAGGTCAAAGCGAAGAACATTATTCTGGCCACTGGATCCTATGCACGCATGCTGCCCGGCTTAAAGGCTGACGATCGCATCCTGACGAACATTGAGGTGCTCTCGCTTTCAGCGCTGCCCAAATCCATGATCATTATCGGCTCGGGCGCTGTGGGAGTGGAGTTTGCTTCCATTTATCGGTCGTTTGGCGCGGAAGTGACCATCATTGAAATGCTGCCGCGTATTGTTCCCGTGGAAGATGAAGAAGTGAGCAAGGAACTGCTCAGGTCATTCAAGAAAAAAGGCATCAATTGCTTTGTGAATACCAAGGTGGAAAAAGTTGAGAAGACCAAGGACGGCGTCTCAGTAAGCTTTACGCCGAATGGCGAAGCCACACAAAAGCTGGAAGCGGAAAAAGTGCTGGTGGCAATTGGTCGCGGCCCAAACACAGAGGGCATTGGCCTGGAAAAGACGCCCAACATAAAGATTGAGCGCGGCTTTGTCCATGTAAATGAGTGGATGGAAACGGGCGAAAAGGGCATTTACGCCATTGGCGATATTGTTGCCGGACTGCCGCAGCTTGCCCATGCCGGGGCGATGGAAGGCATTGTTGCCACCACACATATTGCCGGCAAACCTGCCAAGCCGGTGAACAAGAACCATGTTCCGGGCTGCACCTATTGCGAACCGCAGATCGGCAGCGTGGGCCTGACCGAGGCAAAAGCCAAGGAAGCCGGCTATCAGGTGAAGGTAGGCAAGTTCCCGTTCACGGCGAACTCCAAAGCCACCATCATCAATAACCATGAAGGCTTTATTAAGGTGGTATCCGACGCGAAGTATGGAGAAATTCTTGGCGTGCACATTATTGGTCCTGTAGCGACGGAGTTGATTGCCGAAGCCGTGACCGCACTGGAACTGGAAGCCACCATTGAAGACATGATGTTTACCATCCACGCGCATCCCACGGTCTCAGAGGGATTGCTGGACGCGTTCAGCGCGGTGGAAGGGAAGGCGATTAATGCTTAAGAGAATCCCGCGGGGCCGAACCTGGTTTTCCTTCGATTACGTGAAGCTTAAAGAGAAGGTTCGTTATGAAAGAGCGGCTGTCATTGTGGGAGCGGTTAACCGTCCTGCTGTGGGTAATGCTGGCCCTGGGGGCATTTTTAATTTCCTTGGCGGACATTTTTGGCCTGCTGGATCATGTAAGCTGGCTCCGAGACCACATTGCCACGATAATCCTGCTGACTTGTGGAGTAACCCTGGGTGTGCTCGCAGAGGTGCTCCGGCGACTGTTTCTGTTTGAAGAGCACGGCAAGATTGTTGCCAACCTGATCACCAGAAATACGCTGGATAGGATCGAACAGATGAGGCGGGACATCGATCCCAACCTGATGCAAGTTGTTGGGGATGAGATCACGGTCCATCTCAGGCAGCTTCCGCAACTGTTCGGTGAAGAAAAACAGTTTGTGCTTTCTGAAGTGAAGCAATTCAAGGAGCTGTACAGCCGCACCTTGAGCCTCCCTCTTTTCAAGCGAGCGAAATTCCGCGCCACCAGCCTTCCCACCAGTAAATACTTCTGGGCCGATGAAAGTCACAACCCGGTGATCGAAGCTCATCGGGATTTCATCAAACACCACGGAGAGGTAAGCCGCGTTTTTTTTCTTGATCCAAAGCGCTTGCAGGAACCTGAAATCGCGAGGGTTCTGCAGGAGCAAGTGGATATCGGAGTGGAAGTGTGGGTAGCTGATCCGTCCCGAATAAGTCCCACACTGCGAAGGTTCTGCTTTGCAGACGAAGAAAAGAGAGTGGGATGGGAAGTGGAAGAATTTGAGGGGGGTATCAACAAGATCACCATCACGACCAACGCAGCGACAATCGAAGGTTACCTCAAAGTGTTCAAGACGCTCGTGAAATACTCTGAGGGCGTCTCGAGATTTCCGGGCCGGCGGGCCCAAGGCGGCTAAATTGGTATGCGCGAATCATTCTGAGACGTTTTACTTTTCTCTCCATCGGCTGCCTGAAAAATTTGAGCCGTGTGCTGGAAGGGAAAGCGATTAATGCCTGAAGGCAGCCATTAGTATTAGTACTTAGCCTTGCTGTTTTCCGAAGTCCCGAGCGCAGCGAGGGAGCCTGTTACTAGAGATCACCCCAGTATCCGGGCTACAGTGTGATGAAAGGTGGCACCGTATAAGAACAGAGCAGCAGGATACACTCACGGAGTGAAATGCAAAAAGGAAGATTGTTTGAAAATGGTTATCGCGCCAGCGAGGAATATCCTGAATACATTGATCATTGGCTGTATTTTGCAAACCGTTCAGACGCAGAAAAAGCAGCCGAAAAACTTCGTGAACGAGGCTGGTCAACAAACGTAACGTCTGCTCCTGATGATATGTGGCTTGCGCTGGCAACACAGCCCGCCACCGGTGACGAAGATACCGGACCCATTTTTGAAGAACTGACTGCCTTCGCGGAAAAACATAATGGTATCTATGACGGTTACGAGCGCCCGATGGATGAGGGTGATTTTATGAATTGATTGTTCGACGCATACACCAGCCACTATGAAAAAGTATGGCGTTCGGGCAGCAGCGATGGTTTTCAACTTAGTTGGCGCTGTGTCCAGCTTGTTTCTATTAAAATCTAACCATGTCAAATCCAGGGCCGCTCTTTAGGCCTTATGACAAGCTGGTAAAGATCACATTGGGAGAGAAGCAGTTTGAAGTTCCCGATGGCAACATGCTATTGCGCGCCATGCAGTATCTTTCCCCGGAAGACGTTTCTTATGGAAGGTTCTGCTGGAATGAAGAGTGCCAGTATTGCCGCGTGAGCTATGATCTTGGGCCGGACACCCCGGTGCGTACCGCGATTTCATGCAAGCTGATGGTGCAGGATGGCATGCGGATTACCGAAGTAGCGCAGGAGATACGCTATTGCTTGCGCAAGCTGGGATTGGACCTGAAGGTAAAAGAAACAAAAAGCTGATTAGCGATGGCTTGGCGAGGGACGTGAAGCCTTGGAGGCCGTGCCTGCGGCCCCCAATTTTGTAAGACGGTCCCGGGCTTGAAGGGCCTCAGGGCTTTTTGGATAACGGCTGACCAGGCTGCGCAACTCCTGTACTCCGGCTTCGCGCTGGCCTAGCTCCAGCAGGGCGAAAGCTTTCTTCAGTTGCGCCGCTGCTGATTTGTTACCGCCGGGATACTGGTCCAGAACTTTGTTGTAAGCCTGTACCGCTCCACTGAAATTCCCCTGCCGGTAGGCAATTTCACCCAGATAGAACTGTGCGTTCCCAGCGAGATCGGTATTCCCGTAAACCTGCAGATACTGCGAGAACTCCTGGGTAGCCAAGTCATTTTTGTTGGCTTGGTAATCACGCAGGCCATCGTTATAAAGCTGGTCGGCGGGTGGAGCAGATGGCATCGCAGATGCCGCGCCGGGAGCATTGCCGCCTGCGGGCGCTCCTCCAGCGGGAGGCGCAGCGATGTTCTGCTGGGCAGTCTGCATATCGTCAAGCTGCTTGCTCACTTTTGCCAGACGCGCCTTCAATTCGTCCACGGAATCGTGCAAAGCCTGAACCTGCCCGGAAATCTGGTCAACTTTGCTGCCGGCATCCGAGGTCTGCTGGCCTAAAGTCTTTTGCAGATTCTGGACGGTGACTCCCATTTTGTTGACGTTATCGATCTGCTGCGTGAGCATATCTTTCATTACGCCCATGCGTTCATCGAACGATTGCTGCATGCGTGACATGCTGTCCTGCATGAGCTGGAGCTGGGTTTGAATCTGGATCAACTGCGACTTTGTGTCCGCAGCGGCAGCGTTGCGGCTGGCGCAGGCGGCAAAAAGCAGAAGAGCGAGCACGACGGCGATGACACTATGTTTCTTCATAAACATTACTCTTTTAGATGCAGAATAGCTGCTTGGTTCCTGCATAATTTTCATTTTTTAGGACGAGGAGCGCTCTTTAAGTTTGCACCGGAATTGGGTATTCCGCGAACTTAAGCTTTAGGGATGAACCTAATTAGATAAGCCGGACGGGGGCTGAGTAGCCCCGTCCGGTTTTAGGTTTAGTGCAACAAGGTAAAGTGGTCGCGGCGGTTTTGCTGCCAGCAACTTTCATTCGATTCAGTGCAAACCGGCTTTTCCTTGCCATAGCTGATGGTCTTCAGCGCATCACCGCCAACGCCTGCCTGGAGCAGGGCCTGTTTGGCGGAATCGGCACGGCGTTCACCCAGGGCCAGATTGTATTCCGTGGAACCGCGCTCGTCGCAGTTGCCTTCAATCTGCACCTTCCAGCCCTTTTGCTTGATGAGCTGTGCGGCTTGGGCCAGCGCCTGCTGCGCATCTGGACGAAGATCGGCTTTGTCGTAGTCAAAGTAAACGTCTTTGACCATTTGCGCAAAGAGCTGATCATCCGTCATGGATGGCGTTGGTGCCGGCGTGGGCGTGGGTGTTGGGGCTGCGGCCACTGTGATTTGTGCCGTTGCTTCCTGCGTTCCACCATTGCCCTTGGCTGTCAGGTGATACGTGGTTGTTTGCCGTGGTGAAACGGTTTGTGAGCCGTTGGGATCAACCTTGTTGCCGTCAAGCGCGACATCGGTTGCGTTTTCCGTGCTCCAGGTCAACGTGGCTGATTGTCCGGCTTGAATAGAAGTCGGGTTGGCGGAAAGAGTGGCGGTTGGCGCTTTGGGCGGTGGCGGCGGT
>DASRCD010000091.1:0-8607 GCA_035653315.1 Candidatus Angelobacter sp. | reverse complement strand
CTTTTTCCGCCGCGTCACGCAGACGCTGCAGCGCCATCTCATTACCCTTGCCGCGAAGATCAAGTCCTTCATCTTTCTTGAACTCATCCACCAGCCATTCCACAATGCGCTGGTCAATGTTGTCGCCGCCCAGGTGCGTATCACCATTGGTGGACTTCACTTCAATCACGCCTTCGCCCACTTCAAGGATGGAAATATCGAAGGTGCCGCCGCCAAAGTCGTAAACTGCAATGGTCTCGTCCTTCTTCTTGTCCAGGCCATAAGCCAATGCAGCCGCCGTAGGCTCATTGACAATACGCTTTACGTCCAGACCGGCAATCTTGCCGGCGTCTTTCGTTGCCTGGCGCTGTGCGTCATTGAAGTAAGCCGGGACCGTAATCACGGCTTCCGTCACTGTCTGGCCAAGATAGTCTTCCGCGGCCTTCTTCAGCTTCTGCAAAATCATGGCTGAAACCTGCGGAGGCGTGTATTCATGGCCCTGCGCCACAACAGCCACGTGGTCGCCCTGGCGTACAACTTTGTATGGGACCATCTTCATTTCTTCGTTCACTTCGTCAAAACGGCGTCCCATAAACCGTTTAATCGAATACACCGTATTTTCCGGGTTGGTGATGGCCTGCCGCTTAGCGACCTGGCCTACCAATCGTTCACCCGATTTGGTGAACCCAACCACGGAGGGCGTGGTGCGTCCACCCTCTTCATTGGCGATAACTTTGGGTTCGCCGCCTTCCATCACGGCTACCACTGAATTTGTGGTGCCGAGATCAATTCCAATAATCTTGCCCATGTTTCCGACTCCCTCCCTGCTTATAAGTGCTTAAAAATCAATGTCTATGAAATAACAACAAAGCTATTATCAAATGTGAGTCACTTACTGTCAAGGAATTAGATGTAGCGATGAGGGAGAAAGTTGCGGCCAGAAGCCCTCTTTTTTATTCTGGTAAGTAGATTATTTTCTTAGAGATAAGCCAGACCTGGCGCGGGATCCACCGCCAAGCGGAGCTTCTTTTTTAATCCTGTAAGGGAGCAGCGCCTGCCGGAACCAGAACCTTTGCTGTGTGGTTACGCTTCAAGACTTTTGCAAGGTCTTTGACGTTAATGGGCTTGGAAATATAGTCGTCCATTCCTGCTGCAAGGCACTTTTCCCGGTCGCCGCTCATGGAATGCGCCGTCATGGCGACAATTGGCACATGAATTCCTGTCTGTCTCTGGTTTTGCCGGATTAGCTCTGTGGCTTGGTAACCATCCATCTCGGGCATCTGGATATCCATCAGGATCAGGTCAAATTTTCTTAGAGCGGCAAATTCAGCAGCTTCAATTCCATTGTTCGCGATCATCACCTGGTGGCCCAGCTTTGACAGCATCCCAATGGCTACTTTCTGGTTGAACGCATTGTCTTCCGCCAGCAGGATTTGCAAGGCCTCGGGCTGCGCTGGCGCCGGATCAGCAGTGGAACGCTCCTGGATTTTCTTTTGCGCTTCCGCCATGCCCATGGCTTTCAGGATTGACTGCAACAGCTCTGTCTGCGAAATTGGCTTAACCAAATATCGGGAAATATTTAGGGCCTGCAGATGCCTGGCATCTTCCGGGCGCTCTTCTGAGGTCAACATCATGGTTGTCCCCACCAGATGTCTTTTGTCTGCGGCAATTTTTTCCAGCAGGGTGAACCCGTTCATTCCCGGCATGTGTCCATCCACCAGCATCAGAGGATAGCTGTATCCTTCGCGCTCGGCGTGCTGCAAAAGAGCAAGCGCCGCCGCGCCGCCTTCCGCCAAGTCGGGGCGCATCTCCCACTTCAGGAGCATCGCTTGGAGAATTCTTCGGTTTGTTGCATTGTCATCCACCACTAGAACGCGCATGCCACGGAGCGCTTCTGCGGACAGGTTGGTGGCCTCTGGCAAAGGCTGGGCTGAAATGCCCAACCGCACCGTGAAATGGAATGTGCTGCCTTTTCCCAGTGTGCTCTCCACATATATCCGGCCATGCATCATCTGAACCAGGCGTGCGGAAATCGTGAGTCCCAGTCCTGTGCCCCCATAGATTCTGGTTGTGGAGCTGTCTGCCTGCTCAAATGGCGTAAAAATCTTTGCAATGGCTTCCTGTTCAATGCCAATGCCCGTATCGCGCACGGCAAAATGCAGGACAACTTCCTTAGCGGTTGCGGACTCCTGAGCCACGGAAAGAACAACTTCGCCTTGATGCGTGAACTTTACCGCATTCCCAATCAGGTTCAGAATGATCTGCCGCAACCGGCCTGCATCACCCACTAGTGTTTCAGGAATGCCGGGATCTATTTCAAACGCAACTTCCAGCCCCTTTTGGTGGGCGCGGAACGACAATGTTTTTACTGCGTCAGACACCATCTCCTGAAGAGAAAACGGTTGTGGGTCCAGTGAAAACTTGTTGGCTTCTATTTTGGAAAAATCCAGAATGTCATTGATGATGGAAAGCAGAGAGTTGCCGGCGGACCTGACAAATCCAAGGTATTCGCGCTGCATCGGCGCCAGTTCCGTATCCAGCGTGAGCTCCGTCATGCCCAGAATTGCATTCATGGGTGTGCGGATCTCATGGCTCATATTCGCCAGAAATTGGCTCTTGGCCTGGTTTGCCGCTTCCGCCGCAATTTTGGACCGCTCCAGCTCCTCCATGGTGATTCGCAATTCGCGGGTCCGCTCTGAAACCTTGTCTTCCAGGTCTTCATAATGCTGCTTTAGCTCGCGATCTCGCTGGGCGATCGCAGAAAGCATGTCTTCAAAGCTTTCAATAAGCAGCCCAATTTCTTTGTAGCCTCCGGGCAGAGTTCCCAGATGGTACTCCGGCGTGTTGCGGATAGCGCGCGCTCTCTGCGCAAGAGCCAGAATCGGAAAAGAAATCACAGTTTGCAGACTTGTGGCCAGTAGAAAAGCCACACCCAATGAAACCAGCAGGACAACCGCGAATACTAGTATGTTTCTTATCACGCTGGTCCGCAGTTCTTTCAGGTCCTGCTCCAGAAAGAGCACTCCCACAACTTCGCCCTTAAGCCGGATTGGCTGGAACATGCGCAATGAGCCGTCAACAAACACGCTCCCTTCTGCACCGGGGCTTTCCGGCATGATGCTTGGAATAAATCCTCGGCGCACGTAGGTGGCAAAGGGCTGTCCATTTTTGGAGTAAATTCGCGCCACGGTTACATGCGCATCAGAACTTAAAGCGCCAAGCATTTCGGTGGCCGCCTTGGAATCGTTAAAGGAAAGCGCTGCCGTGCTGTTGGAGCCAATAATGCTCGCCAGCAGTTCGGCTTTATTTAAAATTGCCGCCCTGCCCCGTATGGACGCCTGAATGGCAAGCGCGATGCTGGCCAGCAACAGGGCTGCTGTCGTCGTCACCATGATGATGGCGGTAAGTTTTTTGCGGATGGAAGTGTTTCCTGAGATTGCCGGATTCATTGCCGTGGCTTCCCTTCAGACACTATCCGGGCAAGCGCAAGCAGCTTGGAGCTGATCTTCAGGTGAGCATTTTCCGCCGCGCTGATATTCACTTCAAAAACAAGCTTGCCATCTTCCATGAGGAAATTGATCGTTCCACCCACCCGGGCAAACTCCGGGATTTCAGCCACAAGCAGCACGGGCAAGCCTTTGGCCGCCTGCACCAGCTTCTGCTCCTGCTTCCCTGCGCCGGCGGAAAGAAAAACCAGATGACAATCTTTAATCTCCTCCGGAGCATGCAGATGTCTTATTTCAATCGTGTGCGCATCAATGCTTTTGCCGCGAACAGAAGCATCCAGTTCATCCGCTACTGGACTGCGCCCCAGGGTGCAAAAGTGAATAGGCGCGGAATCTGAAGTAAAAGCTCCTTGCGGCCACTCAATGAACTTGGCGAAGTTAAACAGATATGCCGCTTTGATCTGGTCTTCCGTTACAGAAGGTGCGGACGCACCAAAGCATGTAAACGGCCAGCACAGGACCGCCAGCATTGCTGCTATTTCGAGATGTCTTCTTGAACGCTTCACCAAAGCCTTAAGCCGTTTCTGCTGTGACTTACTGTGTTGTTTTTTCGCTGCCTAAATGCCAGATGATGCGGCCATAGATGCTCCGCCCGAATGTTGTTGAATCGGCGCCCTGCCGCGAAAGAAACTCAAGATGTTCTTTGTTGAACAGGTTATTGGCCCCAACCCTGAACTCGCCTGATTCTGACGGCCGCCATAACAACGCACTATCAATCTGTGTGTAGCCGGGAATGTTTTGTACGGTCCTGCGGTCTACGAAAATCGCCTTGTTATCGAGGGTAAATCTGTGACTAAGGCCAATGGATGAACCGACGCTGAGCTTGTGCCGTGGGGCCTCTCCCCAAAGATGCGTTTCAGAAGTGCCTGCCGCCAGCGTTTGCCACATGTCAAATCCGTTATACGAATAAGCAGCGCTAAAGCGCAGCATGGAGCTTGGAATCCATTGTGCTGCCAGTTCTCCGCCGAATGATTTTCCTGAAATGTTGTTTTGCACTACCAGAGGAATGACGAGCCGCGGCGGCGGACCAGCCTGAAAGAAAGGCTGCCCTGGAGCATTCCCAATAAGATTGTTGTAATCATTGAAGAAAGTAGTTGCGTCCAGAGAAACTGTTTTATTTGGCTGCATTCTATATCCAGCCTCAAAGGCATTCAGCTTTTCCGCTTTGAGATTGGAATTTCCCGTCAGGCGCAAAAGCTGTAACCCTCCTGCTCCCGGGAAGACTGCAACGTCGGTGTTGGTGGCCGTATCAGAAGGCGCGGGGCTGCGTCCTGCCAGTGAATAAGCAACCCAGAGCGATTGTGTTCTGGTAAATTTCCAGAGCGCACGCGCGTTGGGTTGTAAATTAAACCCGCTCAAGCTGTTGTGTTCAAGTCTTAAGCCGCCGGTAAGCCGCACTGCGCCGTGGGCAAATACAACTTCATCCTGCGCAAATCCTCCGGCAATCGTAAACTGCGGGTTGCTTGGCGACCAGAAAACATAACTGCCGTCAGAAAGCGTGGTCGCGCTGCGGTAAATCACGTCGGCGCCGAATACCACGTCATGCCGGTCGCCGATGGGTCTTTCATGCTGGATTGAGGCGCTGGTCACATTGCCATTTACATCCACCTGCGGCTCCGGATGCAGAATATGCCCATAAGAAGCTTGCAGCGTTGTTTCACCACCGTCATCGGCCTTATGTATCCAGCGCGCCATTGCATTTTCGCCGCCGTGTCCAACCAGGCTGGTGATAGTCTGGGAAAAAGGCGGAGTAAGAATTGGCGTTGTAAGTTCTTTCCCTCCCTGGCCGCGGAACGCGTGGCCTTCCAGCACCATGGAATCGTGATTTGAGATTCTGCTGTCCAGCCGGAAGCCGCCGCTGGTATCACGCCAGGAATCGTGCGATGAAAGACCGTTGAAAGTGCCTGCCGGCCCATCATCAAAATACTGTACGTGCGCCCGGTAGTATGTTGTTTTGCCGATCTTCCCGCCATATTGCGCCAGATCATAGCTGCGCTGGTCATCTCCCATGCCGGAAGAAACCAGAACACCTTGCGTCTCCTGGGCTGGCTTAGTAATGATGTTGATCACGCCGTTAAATGCGTTTGCGCCCCACACCGTTGCTCCCGGCCCCCGAATCACCTCAATCCGCTCAACGTTCTGCAACACAATAGGCTGGTCTGCCCAGACAACGCCGGAAACCAGAGGATCAAAGGCAATGCGTCCGTCGATCAGGACCAGCATTTCACCTGTGTATTGCTCGGCAAAGCCATGCACGGAAATGGCCCAGGTACTCCCGTTGATTTGGCTAACGTCCAGCCCCGGCACCGTGCGCAGCAGTTCAGGCACGCTGGTTGCCGTGGAATTGCGAATGTCCTGCTGGGTGATTACAAACACCGATGCTGCCGTGTCACTGAGCTTTTGCTGCTTTTTAGAAACCGAAGTAACTTCCATCCGGGACAGTTGCTCAGGACTTAACTGCGTCAAATCCGGCTGGCACTGCGCATGGGCAGATACCGCAAACAGCAGAGCGCAAACCATTCCCGCACTCCATGAAAGAACACGCCTGCGCTCAATGAAATATTGATGGTCCATATCTTCCTTCTACTGGCTGAACCTTGAACACTGGACCCTTGAACACAAATGACGTAAAGGTCCTGTGTATGGCATCGGCAAATTGGCAGGAGGGCTTAAATGGAGATGAATGTCTGCAAAATTAAAAAATTTCAATTTATGAAACCGGCAACATTGCCGATAAATCCAAATGTAACTTGAGCGAGCCAGAAAAATGTTCTTGTTCTCCACGCACGATGCAGAAGAGCTTCTACTTCCTTCCGCAGCTGAACCGGCAATTATGGAGGCAGCCGAAGATCCAAAAGGAACCATCCGCACAGATTCCGTATTGATTGCTGATGATGACCCCATTTCGCGGTCGATTGTGGAATCACATTTACGGAAATGGGGGCTGAATATCACCTCAGTCAGCGATGGATTGAGTGCATGGAATGAGTTGCAAAAGCCTGATGCGCCCAGTTTGATCGTGCTGGATTGGATGATGCCTGGCTTTACTGGAATCGATCTATGCCGCAAGATACGCGCGCGCAGAACAAAACGGTATCCTTACATTCTGCTGCTTACCTCCCGCGACGCAAAGCAGGACCTGGTGCAAGCCCTGGATGCCGGCGCAGACGACTACCTAACCAAGCCTTTCCATGCAAGCGAGCTTCAGTCACGGTTGAAAGTTGGCTCCCGCATTTTGCAATTGCAAAATGATTTGCTCAAAAAAGAAGGGCAGCTTCGCCATGAAGCCATGCATGACAGGCTTACTGGCCTGTGGAACCGTGGCGCCATTCTTGATTTTATGAATCGGGAGATTATGCGCGCCGCGCGTACCCGCAATTCCATGGGACTACTGCTGCTGGATATTGATCATTTCAAATCCATTAATGACACATATGGGCACCAGGCCGGCGATGAGGCGCTGCAACAGGTGGCGGAGCGCTTAGCCAAAACCGTGCGCAATTATGATTGGGTTGGCCGCTACGGTGGTGAAGAATTTGTCGTGGTTTTGTGTAACAGTAACGCTGATGTCGTGGCAAATTGCGCTGAGCGGCTTCGTGAATCCATTGCTTTGGCCCCTTTGCGCGTTTGCGGAATGGACCTTCCGGTTACGGTAAGTGTTGGCGCTTCTATCTCAACATCCACTGACAATCTGCTTCAAACCGCAGACGCGGCGCTCTACCGGGCCAAAGCTCTGGGGCGTAATCGTGTAGAAATTGGCTGGTGATCGCCTGATCCAATACACAGCATTTTTACGGGAGTTCAGGCGACAGGTCCCGTATAACTTTGGGATGCTTCCTGCTGCTCCAGTGATTGCTGGCTTGGGGCATGAACTGGGTACCGGGGCAGCACTTCTCGCAAGGCCCACTCAATCCGGTCCACTGAATCATTAATCAGCTGAAGCTGCATCACATCCAGCCCCGGACGCTGCTGCCCACCCCAGAATTTAATTACCTGCAGGG
This sequence comes from Candidatus Angelobacter sp., assembly GCA_035653315.1. Lineage (GTDB taxonomy): Bacteria > Acidobacteriota > Terriglobia > Terriglobales > Acidobacteriaceae > Angelobacter. The sequence goes on along the minus strand of DASRCD010000091.1, from coordinate 1,121 downwards.
CATTGCGGATATGGTGGTTTAATTCAGCAATTGTCTTCATTCTTGCCTCTACCAGATCGCGGTTGGCCTTTTCTTCTCTCAAAACCTGGTAGAAGAAACCACCCGCAAATAATCCGGTGAGGGTATTGCTGACCATCAGCATGGCGAATCTGGGCAGCCCTTCCTTGACCAGCATTAAGTCAAGAAGAATTCCAAGCACGGAAACAACCAGCACAATTGCAAGTGAGAACAATCCGCTACGGCGTGCCCATAGAGGTTCCGGAAGTTTTGGTGTGTCCACAGTGATTCCATTTTAGCCCAAATCAGGTAGGTAGCCGCCCACATATATTTGCTCGAGATTTTTTACTTCGGGCTATTCTTCTGAACTAAGGAAGTGTGCTCTGCGGAGCCACATCAATCACAGTGATCTCAGGGCGGGCAAAAAACCTCGCGCGTGGCGGATGCCCTTCCAGGCCAATTCCGCGGTTCACATAAAGCCAGGCGCTGCCTATCCGGTGCAGGCCTGACTCGTATTTTTTATCGTATTTGGAAAGTGTCATCAGCGCTCCATAAAAAGGCAGCGCTATCTGCCCGCCATGCGTGTGGCCAGCAAGGTAAAGATCAACTCTGCTGGGCGCAACCAGCTCAACTTCATCAGGAAAGTGAAAAAGAAAAATTGAAAATTCATTTGCCGGGACCTCCTGTATTAATCCCGGCACCAGGCGTTGCTGGTTGGAAGCAGCGCCGGTCATCTGCATCGCAAGAGATTCCCCATGCCCGGCAAGATTATGCACGTTTGTTCCTTCAAAAAAAGCCGGATGGGCAACATTTTGGTGCCATACCCTGGCCCATTCTGAATCCCAGTTGCCCAGCACAACGTAAGTTGGAGCAATAGCCGCAAGCTGCGCCAGCAGTTCTTTTGCCTGCGGCACGGCTTCTTCTTTCACAAACGTATCGCCGGTGAATGCAATCAGGTCAGGATGTTGCTGGCGGATAAGTTCCGGCAGGCGCTTTTCCAGGCGCACCGTGCCGTCACAGTGAAGATCAGAGATATGCACGATCCGCAAAGGCGCGTGCAGCTTGGGGCTGCTCAATGAGACGTGAGTTATTTCCGGCCAGTAAGGTTCAACTGTATAGGCATA
>DASRCD010000090.1:0-9876 GCA_035653315.1 Candidatus Angelobacter sp. | reverse complement strand
TGTGAACCGCGCCAACCTTGATCTGGCTTCCCTTACCGCTCACAAGCTTTATGGCCCCAAAGGATGCGGCGCGCTTTACGTTCGCGATGGCTCCTCTATCCGCCTTGCGCCCATGATTGATGGCGGAGGCCATGAGCAGGGTTTGCGTTCCGGCACGCTCAATGTTCCTGGTATTGTCGGGTTCGGCAAGGCCTGTGAAATCGCTGTAAAAGATATGCCTGAAGAAAGCGCGCGCACGGCTGCCCTGCGTGGCCGCCTTTGTAAAAAGCTCCAATCAGAACTGGACCAGGTGATCATCAACGGCAGCATGGAACATCGCCTGCCCGGCAATCTAAATATGAGCTTTCTTGGGGTGGAAGGGGAGATGCTGCTGACTGGCCTCCATGACGTTGCGCTTTCCAGCGGTTCAGCCTGCTCTTCCGGCAAAACTGAAGCTTCTTACGTGCTTAAGGCACTGGGCCTGAGCGACGAAGATGCCGGCTGCGCCATTCGTTTCGGTATTGGCCGCTTCAATACTGAAGCTGAGATCGACTATGTTGCTGGAAGAGTTATTGAACTGATCAAGAGTATGCGCGAGGTATCAGCTTAAGATTGAGTTGTGATCTGCCATCATGAGCGCACTGCGGAAGGTCGCTCAATTTATTTTGTCAGATTAACTTCCAACTGGCTGCGGCTCTTCCACCTTCGCCTCGCGCAAATATCGCGCTGCTTCTTCCGGTGGCGTGGGATTGATGTAAAAACCGGTTCCCCACTCAAAACCCGCGGTCTTGGCCAGCTTAGGAATAATCTCTAAATGCCAATGATAAAAATCATTGGTGTTTTCCTGCACTGGCGAGCTGTGAATAATCAGGTTATATGCGGGATTATCGAGCACCTGCACGGCTTTGTTCAGGACCATGCGCAGCATTCGCGCCAGGTTTTCATAGAGTGAGGATGGAGAATTCTCAAAGGCTGACTCATGCCGCTTGGGCAGGATCCACATCTCAAAGGGAAAGCGCGGAGCATATGGGCAAAGCGTAACAAAATCCTGGTTTTCGGCAGCAACGCGGGTCTTCTCATTCATCTCCTGCAATACAATATCGCAAAAGATGCAGCGCTCTTTATTGGAAAAGTAACGTCTTGCGCCCTCCAATTCCTCCACCACCTGCTTCGGCAGAATCGGCAAGGCGATGATCTGAGAATGCGGATGCTCCAGGGATGCTCCAGCTGCTTCGCCATGGTTCTTGAAGACCAGAATATATTTGAAACGGCGGTCTTGTTTCAGATCAAGGATGCGATCACGAAAAGCCCAGAGCATATCCTCAATGCGCTTTTGCGGCATGGTAGCTAAAGTTTCCATGTGGTTCGGGGTTTCAATCACCACCTCGTGAGCCCCTATACCATTCATCTTGTCAAACATGCCATCTGCCTGGCGATCCAGGTCGCCCTCAATACCCAGCGCAGGAAATTTGTTAGGAACTACGCGCAGGTTCCATCCGCCTGCATCACGCACCGGATTTTCCCCGTGGCGATAAGCCAAAATTTCCGGTGGCGTTGTGCTTTCATTTCCAGGACAAAATGGGCAGAAACCTACGCCTTTGGCAATAGCGGACTCGCGAAAAAAATCCCCAGGACGGCGGGCTCGGTCCGTGGAGATGATGACCCATCGGCCGGTAACAGGATCTTTTCTTAACTCAGGCACATTATTATCTTACAACCTGATGATTGGCATTGGCATGTTCTGAACCGCGGCAAGCATGGAGCGCTGCAGTTATGCCATTGTAAAAGCATTTACAAACAGCTCGATATTGGGCGTGCTTTTCACTTCCATATAAACGCTCACAATATCAAAGCGGACCGGCGGATTGCCTTTGATCTTGCGCAGGAATTCCCGCGCCACGTGGGAAAGGTCGCGTTGCTTTTCCGCATCCACAGCAAATTCTGCAGGTATGATGCCGCGTTGGCTCCGGGTCTTAACTTCAATAAAGCAGAGCGTCCCGCCGTCCCAACCCACAAGATCAAGTTCACTGCGGCTGCGCGGACTGCGATAATTGCGGGCGATGATCACATATCCCTTTTCACGAAGATAAAAGTAAGCAGCCTCTTCACCACTCATTCCTGTAAGCAGGTGTTGTGGCCTGGAGTCCTTGCGCGGCAATAGCTTGGCAAGAGAATCCAAGGCGTGAAGGGTGAGGCGAATTAGTTGTCCGGGCATTTGTTCTAAAACCTCGAGCGTAAGCGAGAGGGCCCTATCGTACCGAAAATCTCGAAGAGACAAAATATTTATTGAAATGATGTCCCAATAAAAATGCCTGCAGAACATTGCTGTCCCACAGGCATTTTTTTCAATATAGTGATTCCTCAACTATGCTCGGGATTTAGGAAGACTTTTCTACAATCCCAATGCACTCTTCCAGCACATCCATGGCGAAATCTGCCTGCTCATGGGTCACAACCAGCGGCGGCGCAATGCGGATGGAGTTTTCACCGGCGCCCAGGAACAGGATGCCACGTTCAAACGCCAGTTCCACAATGCGGTCGCGCTCATCATGGGCTGTAGCTTTGGTCTTTTTGTCTTTAACAATTTCCACCCCAATCATTAAGCCGCGTCCGCGCACATCGCCCACCATAGGATGGCTCTTTACCCAGCCGCTTACGCGCTTCATGATGTGATCGCCCACAACTTCAGCGTTGCGGATGGCTTCGCTTTCCAGCACATCCATGGTGGCCAGCGCTGCTTCAATGCAAATGGGATTTCCGCCAAAGGTGGAAGCATGTGAACCGGGAACCCAATCCATGATTTCCGCGCGCGCCAGCGTCACGCCCAGCGGCATGCCGGAAGCAATGCCTTTTGCAATCGTAACAATGTCCGGCTCAACTCCCGTGTGCTGGATGGCCCACCATTTGCCGGTACGTCCGGCTCCGCTCTGCACCTCATCGGCAACCAGTAGAATGCCGTGCTGATCGCAGATGCGGCGCAGCTCGCGCATAAATTTCGTCGGCGCTGGTAAATAGCCGCCTTCGCCTTGAATGGGTTCAATAAAGATGGCTGCGCATTCTTCCGGCGGCATAATGGTTTTGAACACGCGATCTTCAATAAAGCATACACATTCAGCAATATGCTCTTCTTCCGTCATGCCCTGAGGCTTGCGATAGATGTTTGGATACGGCACATGCGCCACACCCGGAACCAGTGGAAAAAAGCGCCGCCGCTGCTGCGTTTTGGAAGCCGTAAGCGAGAGCGCGCCCATAGTGCGTCCATGGAATGCGCCGTAAAAAGCGATAATGCCTTGCCGCTTGGTGTAATAGCGCGACAGCTTCATAGCTGCTTCAATCGCTTCAGTGCCGGAGTTGCCATAATAGGCTCGCACCGGCCCGGACATGGGCGCAATCTTAGACAGGCGCTCCGCCAAGGAGATCATGTTTTCATAATAGAAATCCGTGCCAGACATGTGGATCAGTTCGGCAGCCTGCTTCTGGATTGCATCGACGACGCGCGGATGACAGTGTCCGGTGGAAACCACGGCAATTCCGGCGGAAAAATCCAGGAACTCATTGCCATCCACATCCTCAATGATCACGCCCCGGCCGCGCTTGGCTACCAGCGGATAAGAGCGTGTGTATGACGGCGAAATATACTTTGCGTCGTCCCGCAAAATGGCCTCAGCCTTGGGACCGGGCAGCTTGGTCTTGATTTTTGGGCCGATGTTGGAAAGGGTTTGCGTTGCCATGTTCATCCTCTTTTCATAGATTGTTCACGTGTGAATGCCTTCAGCCGATTGCAAGAGGACAAGCAGAAAAAGTCCTCCAGCAGACCAGGCTGATAAAGGGTAAGGACGAAAGAATGGTTAATCGTCGGCGAAGAGATTTGCGCGGGCGTGAGAAGGCAGCACAGCCAGGTATCGGCGCGGGCAAACCAAAAACGCCACCCAGCAAGCCAGCGAGCGCTTGGGCCCGCGGAATGCAAACCATGTTGTGCCGTGTGCTCTCATTGCACTCTTATTATAGCCTGAAAAATGTGCGCATCTGGCCATTACCACAGTGCAGTTCCATCCCTGATTCCTGCTGTCCAGTTACTTCGCCTCGACATTCCCAAATGGGTACTGGATGATAGAGTCTACGAATTCATCCATGGCCTTATCTGAACAACGACGCTCGCCCGTGATCGTGGCTTTTGCTCTGCTCTATGTGCTTTGGGGCTCCACGTATCTTGCCATGCGCGTCATTGTGCGCGATATGCCCCCTTACGTGGCAGGTGCGGTGCGCTATCTGGTTGCCGGCCCCATCATGCTGGCGGCGCTTGCCTTTGCCGGGCGCAAAATCCGGTTGAACCTGCAGGACTTGCGGCGCTTGCTTGTAATCTCAATTCTTCTGCTTTCCACCGGCAATATTGGCGTCCTTTGGGGAGAAGAATATGTTGCCAGCGGACTGGCATCGCTGATTGTGGCATTGGTGCCAATTTGGGTCGTGATTATAGAAGCCTGGCTTTTCCGGGCTGGACGAGTCACCAGCAAAGGCATAATCGGCCTGGCTTTGGGTATTCTGGGTTTGCTTGTGCTGCTCTGGCCCCGCATTACTTCCGGCAGCCACTTAGGCCGATTGGAACTTTATGGCAGCGGCATTCTGGCCGGTGCTTCCTTTCTTTGGGCTCTGGGCTCAATCTTCTCCCATCGCTACCATCTGACCGTGGATGTTTTTGTTTCCGCCGCCTGGCAAATGACTCTGGCAGGCGCAGTGAATTGTGTAATCGCATTAGTTACAGGACAGTTCCAGCGAACACATTGGACTAACTCTGCCCTGGGTGGCATTGCCTATCTGGTGGTGTTTGGATCATGGGCTGGATATTCAGCTTACATTTACCTGCTGGAGCACGTACCCACGCCCAAAGTTGCGACATATGCTTACGTGAATCCGATTGTCGCCGTTTTCCTGGGCTGGATCATTCTGCACGAGCAGGTAGATGTTTATATGCTGCTGGGTACCGCAATCATCATTGCATCTGTGTGGCTGGTGAATACGTCAAAGTTAAAACAGTCACCTGTTGAAAAATTAGTCGATAAAGAAACTGCTCCTAAGGCTGTAAACATGGCCGGCGACTAGGCGGTCTGCGGACCTGCTTCACTCCAGATATCGCCTCTACTGCCTTCAAAACCATGGCAGCTTCAGGCTATGCTTTGCTCCGCACACCGGAGTTGTCGCCAGGATGCGCTCCTGCTTTTCGTCCTGTAATCAAAGCAGGCTGCTGCAGGAAGGTGGAGGTGTTCGTAAACATGATTGACTCCAGAATACCGAATTACCAATTCAGCCCATCATCAAGATTTGTTTACTTCCGCTTCCACCGAATTCCATCTTTCGTATCTTCCACAACAATTCCGGCATTTGAAAGTTGCTTGCGGATGGCATCTGAACGGGCAAAATCCCGGGCTTTTTTAGCGGCGTTGCGCTCTTCCATTAACTGATTAACCATTGCGTCGGACATGACATCCGCCGAGACTTCCGCGTCTTTTAGCAGGCCGTGAGATTTGGCCCACTCCATGATGGTCTTGATTTTTTCTGCGTCGTCGTCTTTCAGGATGGCGAAAACTTCATCGAACTGCTGTAGCGCCTCCAGCAGCGGGGCTTTATCACCTTCGCGGAGTTCGCCGCGGTCTGCCAGCGTATTCGCTTCACGCACCATGTCAAAAATCGCCGCCGAGGCCCTCGCTGTGTTCAGGTCATCTTCCATGCCGGCGCGCATCTCTTGTTTGGCTTTTTCCGCAGCGTCCTGCGCTGCCGGATGTACGCCCGCAGGAAGCTGGCTCATTCGCATGCGCGCATCAAAAGTGCGCAGCCGCTCCACGGACTTTGCGCCCTGCTCCAGCCCCGCAAAGGTAAAGTTCAACTGCTTGCGATATGGAACTGAAGTAAGAAGAAAACGGATGGACGACGGCTTATGGCCTTTTACGATCAAGTCACGCAAAGTATAGAAATTACCCGCGCTCTTGGACATCTTCTCGCCCTCAACGAGCAGAAAGCGTACATGCATCCAGTGGCGGGAGAAGATTTTGCCGGTCAGGGATTCTGACTGCGCAATTTCATTTTCATGGTGCGGAAATGTCAGGTCTTCGCCACCGGCATGCAGATCAAAGCTCTCGCCCAGGTACTTCATGGACATTACGGAGCATTCAATATGCCAGCCGGGGCGCCCCGGGCCGATGGCGCTTTCCCAGAACGCTTCACCTTCTTTGGGCGCTTTCCAAAGAGCAAAGTCGCGGGCATTGTCCTTTTCGTATTCATCCACGTCCACACGCGCGCCTATTTCCATTCCAGCAAAATCTTTTTTTGAGAGCTTGCCGTATTCCGGAAACTTGGCAATACGGAAGTAATAGGAACCATCTTCCGTGCGATAAGCTATTCCCTTTTGCTCCAGCTTCGCAATGAACTCCGCCATCTCCTGAATATGCTCCGTTGCCCGCACCAGCTTTTCCGGACGCTCCAGATTCAACGAGCCCATATCTTCAAGAAAGGCATCTTCATATTTGCGGGTATATTCCTGCACTGTCTTCTTGTCCCGCGCGGCATTGCGGATGATCTTGTCATCCACGTCCGTGATATTCATTACATGCTGCAGCTTAAAGCCGCTTTGGCGCAGAAATCGCCGGAGGATGTCCACGGCAACAAATGTTCTGAAGTTGCCAATATGCCCGTAATCGTACACAGTAGGGCCGCAGGCATACATGCGGACGGTATTGTCCTTTTCAGGTGAAAACTCTTCCACCTTGCCGGATAGCGTGTTGTAAAGTCGCAGTGGCAAACGGTGATTGTAGCAAAAGTAAGAGTTATGCGGAGTGAAATGGCCGTGTCATCACAATTGAAAAATTTTATGCCTGGGGTTGTTCAACTTCCTTATGCGGACTGCGCAAATCAAACGCAAGCCGCAGAACGTAATGAACGCCGGAAATCACCGTGAGGGCTACGGTGATCCCAATGCTCCACAGCATTGCCTGGCGCGCAAGGTCTGAGCGGGTAATTTTATAGAGCAGCACCACCGGCACGGTAATGATCTGCGCGGCAGTATTAGCCTTCCCGAACCAACTGGGACGAAAAATTTTCATGATGCCAGTGGCATAGAGCAGCGTGCAGACGATCAGGATAATAATGTCACGGCTGAAGACCATGATGGTCACCGGCCAGCGGATAATATGTGCAATGGCCAGCATCAGAAACATGGTGCTGAGCAGCAGTTTGTCAGCGATTGGATCAAGATATTGGCCCAGTGTGGTTTTCTGCTTTAAGATCCGGGCCAGCAGGCCATCAAGTCCATCGGTTATTCCGGCGACAACAAAAATCACGAGCGCCCATCCATATTTCTGCTGCTGAATGGCCACCACCACAAGGGGCACAAAGACAAGCCGCATCAGAGTCAGGAGGTTCGGCGCCGACTTTAGCTGACGGATCATGGCAGCGGTTCCTGGAAAAGCTTGCGCACATCCACGCCAGTCTTGGATTTGAACTGCTCCGCCAGCGATGGCAGTTCTCCGGAACTCCCATCTACTTCAATTCGCTGCACCCGGTGCATGGGGAAGAAAACATCCGTAGGTGAAATGGCTTCGCCTGATTTCACAGTTTGGGTAAAGTGCTCCAGCGACATAAGGTCCACGCCGCGCAGGCTTGCTCCTGCGGGCGTGATGGCAGTAAGCACGCCCCAGAATTTTTCCCGCGGGTTTTGCAGCGTGACCATGACCAGTTGTCCGGAGTTCATTTGGGCCTAGACCTCGGAGCTACTCGTGTTCAACACAATTACTGAAAAGATTGCTATTAAGATTACCATGCTGGAAGTTGCGGCTTGATGGACTTCTCCGGCATCTGTGGCGATGATTTCAAAGAGGTGTTTGTCAGAGAAAAGCACGCGCCCGGAATGGGGGCAGCTATTTCCCTACAGTAGCCGGCCGGTCCAGCACGGCTGCTTCAATGCACTGCTCGGCGATTCGCGCCGCCCCGGCGACATTTGGATGTCCGGCAGCGGAAAGCAGGCACTGCTGCTTCTGCAACAAGCCTGCTTCGGCCAGTTCGCATGCCTTGACCCGCTCCATTGCCACTTCGTCCGGAGCCGGTGGGTTCTCGCCTTCCTCAATTTCCCATAGCAAGGATTGAGGCGCATACGCTGCATTGGTTTCATCCAGGTCCGGATCAACAAAAATGGCGCGCTTTTTCCCTGCGGTTCGATTGACCTGCTCCACTGCGCCACGCATGACCGCAGTGGAAAGCTTCCAGAACCGCAGGCAATGCTCAATGATTTCATTGCGAAAAACATTGGCGTCAAATAACGGAGCGAATTTCACTCCATGCACCAGTGAAAACAGTCGCTCAACGCCCTCTAGCCGGCTTTGATAGCTCAGCGCGGGATAGTAGCCCAGCACAAGCACCAGCGCATTCGGAAACCTGCTGATCACCCGTAAAAGCAGCGTATTCATGTCCCGTCCGCAGTAGTTTCGCGTGTGCAGTTCCAACTCATACTGCGGGACCATTGGATTAAAGAGGCGCTGCACCTCCACGTCATTAATGCCGCCATTCAACAACACCCATTTGACCTGTGCCGGATCAAAAGCCGCATTGTGATTGCCGGATAAAGCCTGAAGCTGTTGCAGGATTGTTGGAAAGAAGCACGGCACTTCAGGCGATGGCATGGTGACCGTGTAGGAATCGCGTATGCCGATTTTAGCGCCGGCATGGGCCAGCATGGTTACACTCGCACCCAGATGCCGCGCCAGCAAAGTGGCGGGTTTATGCTCAGCGGCAAGCCCCTGGCCCCAGACAACCGAATCCCCTATTATCACAAGAGCGCTCATCAATTTAAATCAATGTACAACTCAATGCTGATGCAACAGCGCGCATCCGATTATCAACATTCTGACCCCATAACACGTTTGCTGCCTACTGCTTCCATGCCGGAAACGCACTAGGCGGAATACTTCCTTGAGCAGATCAGATGTCAACCTAATTCGATATTAAGCTTTCCATTTAGAGTAATTCGGTTTTCCTCGCAATGACCGAAATAAACTTATACATTTGCAGCAGCCATCGCGAAAGAATCCTTTTTGGCCGAATTGCATATAATGCAACTAACCTGCCCATTTTCGACAGTAGTTTTGCCTCCCTTAGACCAAGGCTTTATGTGATCAGCAGCCCAATTCTCCCACTCACACTTTATTCCATTACATTTGATTGCAACTTTGCAATTACCATTATCTCTTCTGTAAATTGCTAATCGTTGCTCATGTGTGAAAAGTCGTTGATCATCCTTCAGTTCAATATTCGGGACTGACTCAAACAACTTTCTTAGTAAAAACTCGTGGCGCCAACTTAGAGAGTCAACAGCATCTGTACTGTGGCTAGTTTTTTCGTGATAAATCACTATCTCATTGTCTGCTTCATCATTAGGCAGTTTATTCTGCTCGCGACGGTATGTTTCAAACTTCAAAAACCAGTTACCAAGCTCAGCAGCCCGATCTTTGATGACATATTTTTCAAGCAACTGCGATGCAACCCCATAAAGAGAAATCAAATTAAATCTTTCTAGCTCGGGAGTTTTATTTGGGAATGCAGCGTAAAGGAAATCGAGCACCTTGCGACATTTTTTTGCTTTTACCCCATTAGCATCAAAGTCTTTATTTTTTTCATACATTCGATTTAGATCTGCATTCTTCACATTGCACGGACCACCTGAGAGTTCAATTAAAACCATCTGCGCTGAAACCTGATCATAAACGAACCTGCTATTACTAAAACCACATACAGAAAAAATAGGATGTGTAGCAATAATTTTTACAAAATCGCGCATATTGCCCGGCATAGCATTGCGTTTTTCTTGAGCCTTCAAAGAGGTACCATTCTGCAAACGCAAGAACATTTCACGTG
>DASRCD010000089.1:0-2478 GCA_035653315.1 Candidatus Angelobacter sp. | reverse complement strand
CCAGGGCGTAAAAATGAATGGCGCTGATGACAAAACAACAACCACGCAAGACGTTCCTGCTTTTCATAATGCAGCGCCCCAGGGCCATGAAGGAGATGCTCTTGATGTAAAGCAGTTTGCGGATGATCCGAAAATGCGCACGGTTTATGGCCGGGCCAATGAGGCAAGAGACGTGTTGTACCAGTTGCCTTGCTACTGCAAGTGCACACGGTATTTAAAACATACCAGCCTGCTCAGTTGCTATCGGGAGAAACACGCTACCACGTGCGACATTTGCCAGAAGGAAGCCATCTTTGCCTATGAAAAGGCAAAAAAGGGAGAATCCGTGGCGCAAATCAGGCAGGAAGTAATCAAAGGCGACTGGAAAGATGTAAACGTAGAAGACTATGTCTCTTCCCAAACCAGCAAAAAATAGGCCCTATTCTGCTTGCAAAATCGAACAGTAATCTTCAGGCTTGCCACATGTGGATATTTGCAATTATCCCTAGCGGCAGGCCTGCCCTGTTTCATAAGCATTCTTTCTTTTTATAATAGAGCTTCCGGGCATATTGCTGGTTAAAAGCCACATTAAAGCGGCAATCCTGGAAGCGATTGGAAAAAACAATATGGAAAAATTACTTCAAGATCTTCGTTACGGCTTCCGCATGCTCTGGAAATCACCTGGGTTCACTTTGGTTTCCGTGCTTACTTTGGCTTTGGGAGTAGGAGTCAATACTGCTCTTTTTAGTGTTGTCAATGAAGTAATTATTCGTCCGCTGCCTTTTAAGGATTCCTCTCAGTTAGTGATGATGTGGACATCACTGCCAACCCTGGGATTCCAGAAAATTCCGTTCTCTCCGTCCGACTACACAGACCTGGTGCAAAGCCAACAAAGCTTCCAGGGCATGGCGATTTTTGAGAACCAGAAGTTTGATTTGACCGGGGACGGCCGCCCGGAGCAGATTACCGGGGCCCGTGTCTCTGCCTCATTATTCCCTGTGCTTGGCGTTGCCCCGGTAAAAGGGCGCACATTCCTTCCAGAAGAAGACCAACCGGGACGCGAGCAGGAAGTAGTGCTGAGTTACAGCATGTGGCAGCAGCGTTATGGCTCTGATCCTTCCCTTGTGGGAAGAAGTATTTCTCTCAACCGGCAGCCGTATACAGTGGTGGGAATCATGCCCAAGGGCTTTGAATTTCCACTGCATGGCCCCTCTGACAATCAGGACCCAGCGCAAGTATTTGTGCCTGCCGCTTTCACACCCACAGTGCTGCAAATGCGCGGCGCAATGTACCAGTATTCCGTGATTGCAAGATTAAAGCCGGGTGTGACCCTTAATGCGGCCCAGCATGAATTGCAGGTGCTGGGAACAAGGGTGGAAAAGAATTATCCGCCTGAGGTGCTTAAAGCTTTCCGGGACGCAGAGTTGAGCTTTCTGATTGATTCCTACCACAATGCCGTTGCTGGTGAAGTGCGCACCCCCATGCTGATCATGCTTGGAGCAGTCGCGCTGGTATTGCTGATTGCTTGCGCCAACGTTGCCAACCTGCTTCTTTCCCGTGGCGCTGTCCGGCAAAGAGAGCTGGCAATTCGTTCAGCCATGGGAGCAAATCGCGCCCGTTTAGTCCGCCAGATGTTGACTGAAAGCTTTTTACTCGCCCTTACCGGCGGGGCTGTAGGCATATTCCTGGCAAAGATCGGTAAAGATTTACTGCTTAAATTTCTTCCAGCCTCGGTACCTCATCCAGACAGCATTCCTTTGAATGCACCGGTTTTTGGATTTGCCCTGATATTGTGCCTGGTTGCTACTTTGATTTTTGGCCTGGTCTCTGTCACTGAATCATCCCGAATCTCACTTCAGCAAATCTTGCAGGAAAGCACAGCCAGCGGGACTGCGGTCCGCCGCCGCCGGCGCATGCAGGGATTTTTTGTTATCTCAGAATTTGCATTTGCTCTTGGCCTGTTGATAGCAGCCGGATTATTGCTGCGCAGTTTTTCCAAGCTGATGAAAGTTGATCCTGGATTTCAGCCGGACCGTGTTTTAAGCATGACGGTTTCGCTCCCTAAACAGCCCTATACCCAGGCAGATCAACTGAGAAATTTTTATCGCGATCTTATTGCGCGCGTCGCAACTCTTCCCGGGGTGACCGCTTCCGGTCTCTCCAGCGACCTGCCACTTTCAGCCCAGGAAACAGAAACGGTCCATGAAATTGATGGGCATAAAGTGAATTCCGAGTCTCCATTGCCGCTCCATCGCAGTTGGGTTATGGGTGATTATTTGACTGCGCTGAAAGTCCCTTTAATCAAAGGACGGCTTCTGGGGCCTGAAGATTTGCCCAATGCCCAGATGGTTGCAGTCATCAGCCAGCAAATGGCCCAAAGATTCTGGCCCGGTCAGGATGCGATTGGCAAACAACTGAAAGTGGGGCCTTCTCCCGTATTAACAGTTGTAGGCATAGTTGGCGACGTTAAGGATGGGCCGCTGCAAACGGAGCCAATCC
>DASRCD010000088.1:0-5110 GCA_035653315.1 Candidatus Angelobacter sp. | reverse complement strand
GCAGATGGCCTAAAGGCCCCGGCATCTTCAGGTCTTCATGCACGTCGCGCAGTTCAAATTCGGCAGAGCCGCGCTTAATCAGCCGCAGCTTGGGATCAGGATAATAGCCGCTGTGCTTGATCCATCGCCCAAAATAAAGGTTGCGGCGGTTCATGGTGTATCCATTGAATTGCGGCGTGCTGCCGGAGTCCAGCAATGTTTTGATACTGGCGGCGAGTTCAGGGCTTATCTCTTCATCAGCATCGAGCGAAAGAATCCAGTCGCAGCCTGCTTTCTGCAATGAAGAATTTTTCTGCCGGGGAAACCCTTTCCATGGCTCAATAAAAACTTTTGCTCCAAATGACTGGGCAATGCTCACGGTTGCATCCGTGCTGCCGGAATCCACCACAATGATTTCATCAGCAATGGCCTGCACGCTTTGCAGCGTGCGCCCCAAATTGGCCTCTTCATTGAGGGTAATAATGCATACGGAAAGAGTCATGCGCCAAAGAATAGCAGGAGTATGAAACGCGGGCTATCCGGACGGAAGATGGTTGGTAACTCCTGCTTGTCACAGGCCGCGCTTGCCACTAAACTCGCCGCAGCACCTTCAATCGAGCTTCTGTGCCCCCAGAGCAACAAGGCGATGCGTTTCCAGTAACGCGGCACTCTGTGATTGCCGCCGCGCAGAGCCATGATCCGCAGCAGCGCGTACAGGCAATTGAAGCCATCACTGCTGCTTATTGGCGTCCTGTGTACAAATACGTGCGGATGCGCTGGCGACTGGAGCGCGAGGATGCGGAGGACTTTACGCAGGATTTTTTCTTCCGCTTTCTGGAAAAGGAACTTCTTGGCTCTTACGATCCTGAGAAGGGCCGTCTGCGTACCTTTCTGCGCACATGTATTGACCGGCTGTTTATGAACCAGTTGCGTGACGCGGGCAGGCAGAAGCGTGGCAGTTCTGCATTGCATGTGTCGCTTGATTTTGATGAAGCAGAGCACGAATTGGCCGCGGCTTCGCACGTGGAATCGCCGGAAAGTTATTTTGAAAAGGAGTGGGTGCGAACCCTGTTTGCTCTTGCAGTCGAACGGATGAAAGCACATTGCAGTGCAGCAGGGAAGATGACGCAGTTTGCTTTGTTTGAACGCTATGATCTCGCCGATGCAGAAGACCGCCCTTCTTACGGAGAACTGGCGGTTGCATTCCAGCTTGCAGTGACGGACGTAACAAACTACCTGGCTTTTGCCCGGCGGGAATTCCGGCGGGCTGTGCTGGAGCAGCTTCGAGAAATGACGGGCAGCGAAGATGAGTTTCGCCGTGAAGCGCAGGCGTTGCTGGGAGTGGTTTCCAAATGAAGTTCCTGCCTGACCAGGTTGTGGCGCGGTTGCAAAATCAGATCCAGACGCCTGATCTCTCCGGCACTCGCTACCGCGCACTGCAATATCTTGGCAGCGGCGGAATGGGTACAGTATGGCTGGCCGAAGATGAAGTACTGCATCGTACCGTGGCATTGAAAATATTGACCACTGAGAGCAGTTCCACTGATCTGGCGGCACGATTAATGCAGGAAGCCACGGTCCTGGCACGGCTGGAGCATCCGGGGATTGCGCCGATCCATGATGTGGGTAGATTGCCGGATGGCCGCACATTTTATTGCATGAAATATGTTGAAGGCAGGACCCTGGACCAGCACATTATGGGCATGGGGCTGCGCCAGCGATTGCAGTTGCTCCAGCGCATTGCGGAGCCATGGCGTTTGCGCACTCGCGCGGCATTATTCATCGTGACCTGAAGCCTAGCAATATCATGGTTGGCGCTTTCGGTGAAGTGCTGGTGATGGACTGGGGACTGGCCAAAGTCAGTGGCAGCACGCTTTTCAATGCCGCGAATATAAATCCATCCGATACGAAAACGCGATCCCTGGAAACTGCAGCCACCGAACATGGCGCTGTGCTTGGCACGCCCGGATTCATGGCTCCAGAGCAAAATCGCGGCGACATAAGCATGATTGACCAGCGAACAGATGTATTCGGCTTGGGAGCCATCATGAACTTCATGCTGGGCCAGAAAATTGGCGGGTCGCAGAGCGAAATTGTTCCAAAGCGCCTGCTGGCCATTGCGCGCAAGGCGACGGCAACAGAAATGAGCGCGCGTTACAGCTCAGTGCAGGAAATGGCAGATGACCTTGGCCGTTATCTGGATGACATGCCAGTAAAGGCTTATCGTGAAAATGCTTTGGAGCGGACTGCCCGGACTTTGAGCCGAAATCGCGTGGCTGTGGTGCTCATTTTGGCTTATCTGCTCATGCGCCTGTTATTTATTCTTTTTTCCCGTCATTAGGTTAAAGGATTCCGCAAAAGCGGGTAATAAATAGGTAGAGAAGATTTTGAGGGAGCAAAGCGATGAACAAAATATTGCTGGGGATTATTTTGGCCACGGTACTGGGTGCGCTGGATGGGCTTACGGCATGGTTCACGCCAGCGGTACGCAGCCAGTTGCTGGGGATTGTTTTCGGTTCCATGCTCAAAGGACTGATTGCTGGTGTTCTGATCGGAGTATTTGCACGAAAAGTCAATTCACTGCCGCTTGGTATTGTGTTTGGTTTAGCTGTAGGAGCATTTCTGGCCTGGCTTATTGCCTTCTTTACGCAGCATGGCTATTACTTCCAGATCATGCTGCCGGGAGCCATGGTGGGCCTGATTGTGGGTTATGCCACCCAGAGGTATGGCACACAGCCACAGCTACAACGTTCCTGATTTATATACGTGGAACCACGAAAGTACGCGCACCGGCTCAATCATTAACGGGGCCGTATCTATTCATCAATAAATTTATGTTTAAAGGAGATTTGGAATCATGGCACGCATTGTTCATTTTGAATTTGCGGCAAATAATCCTGAGCGCGCGGCAAAGTTTTATCATGATGTGTTCGGCTGGGAATCGACCCACTGGGGCGGCCCCGCGGATTACTGGCTGGTAAAAACCGGTTCGGGCGAGCCGGGCATTGATGGTGGCATTCTGCAATATACGGACAAGATGCCGCGCACCATCAATACCATTGGGGTGGATTCCGTGGATGACTATCTGAAGAAAGTAACCGCAAACGGCGGAACAATTACCAAACCTAAAATGGCGATACCGGGTGTGGGTTATCAGGCTTATTGCATCGATACCGAAGGAAATGTCTTCGGCATCCATGAGACTGACCCGTCAGCAAAGTAAGCGATTTATCGCTGCTTTACCAGATCGTCAGAAAGCAGGCGCGCTTTTACGGCGAGAGTGTGGGCGCGCGCCGGATCATTTTCCGCCGTGGCTTTGTGGCTCTGGCTGATGAACTCCTTGATCTGCGCGCGCATGTTCTCTTCCTCAGGCGTCAACTGGCGTTTAATGCCATTCAGGTTTGATTCAGCACTTTGTAAAAGCTGCTCTGTTGATGCCTGGTCATGCGTGCTTGCCGGCGTGGGGCCGGGAGAAATTTGTCCAACAGGCGGCGTCTCAGGCTTTGCCGGTTCCTGAATTACTTTTTTTGGTGGCGTGTTGCGTGCGACTTCAGTGGATGGTTTGTCGGCACTTACGGAAGGGCTGGGTTTCTTCTGCGCTGCGCGCTTGCTGCTCTTGCTTTTTGTTTTTTCCTGCGTTTTGGACTGTTCTGTGGCCGCAGGTTGTGATGGCTGCGCCTGGTTTTGTGGCTCCTGAGGCGGCGTTGTTTCTGCCGCGGGAACAGGCGTGGGAGTGGCTTGAGGTGTTGCGGTTGGCGGAGGCTGCTGCGGCATTACCAACACCGGTTTTTTCTTTTCCGCACAGCCAGAAAATGCGAGAGCCAATGCCAGGAGCAAACTGTTTAGACGAAGTAGTTTCATGCTTTGCTAACCGAATCTTCCGGCGCCGCAGCCGGCAGTTCACCATTTACTGGAACTTCAGCAAGCGGGAAGCGCAAATAAAACGTGGTCCCGTGGTCCACGATGGTGGTAAATTCCACCGATCCATGGTGGAGCTGTACCACACGGTACGCCATGGCCAACCCAATACCGCTTCCGCCAGACTTTGTGGTGAAGTATAAATTAAAAATCTTGTCGCGGATATTTTCTGGAATACCGCCGCCCTGGTCGCGCACGGTGATCAGCGCCAAGTCGCCTTCGCGTTTTCCGCCGATCCGCAGCGCCCCGCCCTGAGGCATGGCCTGCACTCCATTTAATACAATGTTCAACAATGCCTGCTTGACCAGATCAATATCAATGCGGACCGGCAGCGGTTCCGGGCTGGGCTGGCGTTCAATATGAACGCTGTTCTTCTCCGCGGCGGGCGAAGCCAGCATTACCACATCTTCCACCAGCTTGCGCAGGTCCACATCTATCAAGCGAAGCTCAACCGGCCGGGTGAAGTCAACCAGGGTTTGCACAACGCGATCGAGCCGCTGGATCTCGCTCCCGATTACGTCCACATGGCGGCGCGTGTCAGGATCAATTTCCTTCATCTTCTGCCGCAATACTTCCAAATGGACAACAATCGCATTCAGAGGATTTTTTACCTCATGCGCCACGCCGGAGGTAAGTCTTCCAATGGCGGCCAGCCGGCGTGAAAGCTCGATTTCGTCTTCAATCCGATGGACGGATTCCGCGTCACGCAGGGTCAAAAGAGCGCCGATTCGTTCGCCGCGCTCTTCAATGAAATCAAGGGAAATCTGAACATGGCGGCCTTGTTCATTTTCCACTTCCAGCGGCCCCACAGGCTGGCGGTTGGCAAAACCCTCAAGAATTAAACGTCCGAGGCGCGAGTTTTTGGAAAAAATTTCCAGCGGATGCCGCCCCAGCATCTCTCCGCGTGGCTTGCCGATAAAGCGCTCTGCAGACGCACTGACCAGCACGGCATTGAATTCACTGGTGAACAGCATGACGCCATCCTGAAGGTTGGCCATCATCTGATCAAGATTTTCTTTCAATGCGGAGAAGACTTCCTTTACATCGCGCATCTGACGGCCCAACCGCTCAATCTTGGTGGAAACGGTGCCGTACTCGTCAGAGCGTTTCATCGGGACTTCCACTGGCTCGGCTTTGCCGGAACTGATCAAGTCAAGGCGGCGGCTGATGGCTTCCAGGGGACGCAATGCAAGATTCGAGAGAACAGCCGTGA
>DASRCD010000087.1:0-4994 GCA_035653315.1 Candidatus Angelobacter sp. | reverse complement strand
GGTATCGGTTTCCTGGCTAAGCTGTGCGCTGGAAGTGGTTGTGATGTGGCTGCCGAACAGACCGAAAAATGAGAACCCGGTGGTGATCGACGCGGTCACGTTCACGCCATTGGTAAATGAACTGCTTATCATAGAGCTGGTGCCCAGCATCGTGCTGTTGCTGTACATGACCGAGCTGGCCGATCCCGGAGGCGCATAGGTCACAGTCAACACGACATATTTCGGCTCGACGAAGCCGCTTTCCGGCGTGGGTGTCGGCGTCGGCGCCGGCGTGGGCGTGGGGGTAGGGTCTGGGGGCACATTACAGGGCGAAGTGAGCTGCCCTGTGGGAGACGAAGACAAAGACGCAGACATTTGGCTTGGTTGAACGCAAATGCCTTGCACTGGACCCGATGTCTGGGCCGAAAGCACATGCGTGGAAAACAGACTGAGCAGCATCAACAGTAAAACTTTCTTCACGAGGGATCCCTTCCTCTTCATCAGACACACAAAGAGCGCCGCGCTTTTCACCCGGTGTCCGCTGAAGTGGTTTAAACAGCCTGATTTAGTTACGAGAAGCTAATGGATTGAGAGAGGTACCATGACTCATTCGGCTGAAGAAGCCCGAGGTGAGAACATGTCGGGGTAAGATATAAGGCATAATCTTAAATGCGGCAACCATGATTGCAAGTTTCTGGTTTCAGAATTTTCAGTCGGACAACCTCATCTTGAAAATTCTTTTTTGCGTTGTATTTCTTCTCGACGCAGGTGGCCTAAGAGCAAGGCTGAATATGTTATTGAAATCACCAACAGGCGTGCCAGACAAAAACTCAAGTCAATGAATCTTAAAAGCTTACCTGAATTTTAGATTATGCTTAAAGCAGAGTATTCAACTTCACTTACTTCATCAAGGATGTGTGTTCACAATAGCTGCAAGAAGCTAGTCTATGGGAACTCTCTCTTAGAATGGAATGTTGCATTTTGTGCTGTAGATTTCTTGAAATATTCTGAAAACCAAACAACTGCTTCTTAGCAATGTTGTAGGTGGCACAGCTTCTCGCTTGTGCTTGTAGGTTGTACTTCTTTGTACCCGTGCCTATATCGCGAAACAGAGAAGCGTTATGGGTATTTCTTTCTAAGCTCAGGATGAAACTCCGAAAACTACTCCAACTGCTTTCCCATCGTCTCCGGCAACTGCCATGCCATCACCGCCGTGAGCACGAAGGCAATTGCACACAGCAAAAATGCGGCGCTCAGCCCTTTTTTGTCGCCAACCCAGCCAATGGTGTAAGGCGCAATGCAGCTCAAAGCTCGCGCGCCATTGTAAGTAAATCCCAATGCGCGGGCACGAACGCGAGTAGGGAAGAGTTCACTGCCGATAATTCCAGAACCAGCAAAGAATCCTGTGCCAAAGAATCCTACAAAAGCACCAAGTATCAGGATGATCCACTGTGCTCGCGCTGCTGCATAAAGCGGAATAAGCGCTGCCGCGCATAACGTATATAAAATGAGCGAGCGCTTGCGGCCCAGTTTATCCGCGACCCAGCCGTAGCATAAATATCCGGGAAACATGCCGATCAAATTCAGCGTAACCAGCAGCGTGGCAGTGCTCATCATGCTAAAGCCACGGCCGCCTCTTTCAATTGGCAGAGTTAAATAAGGGGGCATCCAGCTAAACAGGCCCCACCAGGCGAACAGCCCAAAGATATTCAGCAGCAAAAGAAAAATAGTATTTCTGCGCAAAGCGGGAGAGAAGATCTCAGAGAACGGCGCTCTGATATGCGTTTGCTCTCTCTGCTGTTTCCACATTTCCGATTCAGGCACGCTGCGCCTGATCCAAAGCGTTACAAGTGCGGGAGCTACGCCTGCAACAAAAACCATGCGCCAATTCTGGTGTAGCTTGTCGAGTACAATCCACGTGACCAGCGCCGCGCCTGCCAGTCCCCAGGCCCAGGCGCTTTGCACCATGGCAATGGCTCGCGCCCGCAGATGCATGGGCCAGGTCTCAGCCACCAGCGTCGCGCCTGTGTTCCACTCACCGCCCATTCCCAGCCCTAAAACAAAACGGAAAAAGATCAGCACTGCGATGGAAGTAGAAAATCCTGATCCGAGTGAGCACACTGAATAAGTGAGGATACTCAACATCAGCGCTTTCGTGCGGCCGATGCGGTCAGCAATAAAGCCGAAAAATATTCCACCCGCACCGGAAGCCAGCAACATGAATGCATTTGGCAGTCCCGCAATGGCCTTGGAGTGAATGCCAAGGGATTCCATTACCCTGATTTGCACATTGCTGTACAGCAGAACGTCAAAACCATCCAGCCCCCAACCGAGCGCAGCAGCAATCAGCGTACGCTTTTGCGCGGAAGTGACTTGAGAAAAGGTTGGAAGCGTGGTGGAAGCCATGGTCGAGGGATTTTAACAGCTATAAGAGAGAATTCACCACGGAGACACAGAGGCACGGAGAAGTTTGAGGAAATTTGCACGCGTTAATGCTTCAGCGCCAATAAAGACCGAGCAAAACAATGGTCAAAGTTACTCCAATCTTTAAAGAGGCTATTTAACATTACTTTTTTGACTTCCTCCGTGTCTCTGTGCCTCCGTGGAATTGTTTTTTTGCGACGAGCCCAAAATATCGTTGGGCCACCTTCACGTCTTTTCCAATCTGCAATTTCAGATCTTCAATTGATGGAAACTTGATTTCTGGGCGAAGCCATTTAAGAAAAGAAATTTCCACTTCTGTCTGCGCGGTGATGTCTATGGGATGAAAATCCAGCAGATGGGTTTCAATGGCGAACGATTCGTCGCCAAAGGTCGGGCGCAGGCCAACATTGGTGACTGAGTTAAAGGTTTCATTGTCCACACGCGTGCGGGTCAGGTAAACGCCATTTCCGGGGACAAGATCATCATAGCGACTGAGGTTGATGGTCGGCACAGTGTAGCGATGGCCGTATCCGCGTCCGCGTCCGGGCGCGCCGGTAATACTGAAAATTCGTCCTAAGAGATGTCGCGCCGTGCTAACCCTGCCGGCTTTTATAAGAGCACGAATCTGGCTGCTGGATACGGGAATTCCGCGCACCATCATTACGGAATATACTTTCACCTCAAATCCAAATTGCTTTCCCAGTTCCTGTAGCTTCTCTGTTGTGCCCTGGGCCTTGTGGCCGAAATGAAAATTCCTGCCTTCATGTACTTCTCTTGCGTGCAGCTTGCCGGCAAGAATATTGCGGGCAAAGTCTTCCGCTGAAGTCATGGAAAAGTCCCGGGTAAACGGAACCACCAGCAGCGCATCCAGGCCCGTTTGCGCAAGCAGCGCTTCTTTCTGCGTAAGAGGCGTAATCAATTGCGGCGTAACATCAGGCCGCAGAATACGGAGCGGATGTGGTTCAAAGGTCACAGCCACGGCCTTGCTTCCGCTTTCACGCGCTCTCTTTACCACTTCAGCCAGCACCTGCTGATGTCCGCAATGAATGCCGTCAAAATTTCCAACGCTGACAATCGTCGGCCCAAAGTTGGCGGGGACTTCCTCCAGCGCACGAAAGATCTTCATGCGATTTTAAACTCCAGCTTCAAACCGTCATGCGCCAGCCGGACATGGGAAGGAAAGCCCGCGTTAGTTTCCTGATGCGGCAAATCATGGGAGATATGCGTGAAGAATGCGCGACGTGGCTTGAGTTCCTCTACTAGACTGAGTGAATTGGCCACGGTTGAGTGCGTGGGGTGGGGACGATGGCGCAATGCATCAAGAAACAATATATCCAGTCCGCGAAGCTGCTCTTTGGATTCTGCCGGAATCTCGCTGAAGTCAGTCAGATAAGCGGCTGAGCCAAAACGAAAGCCATAAATTTCCGCCTCGCCATGAATGATTTTCACCGGTTCAAAGCGCGCGCCAAAAAGTTCCAGCGGCCCATGGATACGATTCATCTCCACGCGGGCAATCCCGCCAAATTTATAGTTCGCGTCAAAGATATAGCGGAAAATTTTTTCCAGCCCGGCTGCGGTACTTTCATGCGCATAGAGCGGAATTTTGCCTTCGTGTTTAAAGCTCAACGGCCTGACATCATCCAGTCCCAGAATATGATCAGCATGCGCGTGCGTATAAAGGATGGCATCCAGCCGCGTGATCTTTTCCCGGATGGCCTGCTGGCGAAAATCCGGAGTGGTATCAATCAGCACCACGCGGCCATCATATTCCAGCAGAATGGAAGGCCGTGTGCGCTTGTCATGCAGGTCGGATGAAGTGCATACCCGGCACGTGCATCCGATGGTGGGGACGCCCATGGAGGTCCCACTACCCAGAACGGTAAGGGTCGCGTTCATTTTTTATCGAGCGGCATCTGCATTGGTGGCGTGGCTCCCGGCTTGGTTGCTGAAGCGGCAACGGCATTGGTGATCTCAATCCAGGCCATTCTCAATTCAAACAAAACGTTTTGCAGCAAAGTTTTTTCCCGGTCGGTAAGGTTGCCTTTAGTCTTTTCCTGCAGCACCGTGAGCGAATCAATGGTCTGCCGTGCTCCAAGAATATCCACGCGGGTTTGTTCGCCGTCCTGCCGGATGGCGCCCATCTGGATCAAAGCGCTCATGTAGAACGATTCAATCACCCGCTCAAAATTCATCTCCAGCGGGCCTTGTCCGGCGCGACCGGCGGCGGCAATCATTTCATCAATCTTTTTAGTCGAGGTTTGATATGCCTCGTGCTGCTGGTGCTGCTCTTCTGGCGTTGGCGGGGCCGGCATCTCTTCCGGAATCAAGGATTCCGGCACTTCCGCGGCGGACTGCTGCTCTCCTGCCGGGGGCTGTGCTGGTGTTTGCGCCGCAGGTGCAGCGGTTTGCTGTGCGGGAGGAGCAGAGGCTGGCGGAGCAGATGGTTTTTCTTCTTCTTCTCTTTTTACTTCGGGGCGCAATTCGCCTTCCGCGCCAAATCGCCGCCGGTCACTTACAACAAATTCAGGTTTCTTCTCAGCCATAACGTCCTCAGGTAAATAATTTTAAATTCCAATTTCAAATGGCAGGTC
>DASRCD010000086.1:0-4671 GCA_035653315.1 Candidatus Angelobacter sp. | reverse complement strand
AGGACAGCTTGCTTGGTGATTCAACCACAGATCTCCGCCAAAACGATCGTCTTATTCCCATTCGCGTCCGTTACCCTGATTCCTTCCGTTACCAGCAGAATAATATTCGGCAATTTCCCATAATGGCTGCGAACAAGCAGGTTGTTTCCCTTCAATCGATCGCCAGCATTACACCGGCCCGCGGCCAGAACGAACTATTACGAGAGAACCAACGCCTGATGATCGTTCTTACCGCAAGGCTGGAGAACCGCGACCTCGGCAGCGCTATTAAAGACGTTAAGAACGTGATGAATGGTGCAAAGCTTCCAGTCGGCTATACGTGGGAGATCGGCGGTCAATATGAGTCGCAGCAGCAATCCTTTCGCGAATTGCTTTCGGTGCTCGGGTTGGCGCTGGCTGCCGTCTTTACCGTGCTCGTCATTCAATTCCGGGCGTTCCTTCCAGCGCTGGTGATTATCTCTGCAGCGCCCATGTCGCTGATTGGCGTGTTTTTCCTGCTGCTTATCACCGGAACGCCGCTGAACGTTTCATCGTTCATGGGAATTATTTTAATGGTCGGCCTGGTAGTGAAGAATGGCATTATCCTCTTTGACTATTACGAGCGCCTGCACGGGACGATGTCAGTCACTGATGCGCTGGTTCAGGCTGGCCGCATCCGTCTTCGTCCGATTCTGATGACCACTCTCTGTACGCTGTTCGGCCTGTTGCCATTAGCGCTGGGCATTGGTTCCGGTGCGGAACTGCAGAAGCCATTGGCGATTGCAGTGATTGGGGGCTTAACTATTTCCACGCTTATTACGCTTGTCGTAATTCCCGTTTTGTACAGTGCCGCAAGTAAGTTGCGAGCATAAAGAATTCAGTATTCAAAGGAGAAAGCTATGACGAAACTTATAACGATGACCTTTGTGCTGTTACTTCTGGCTGGAGTTGCAATGGCGCAACCAACGCCGCAGCTCTATAAACAGGTTGGGAAGTTTGAGATCGGCGGTGAAGGGGGCTGGGACTACATCACCTACGATGCAAGCTCCAATCGTTTATTTGTTGGACATAATTCCGAAATCCTCATCATTGATGCGGCAAGCGGCAAGAAGACAGGCAGCGTACCGGCAAACGGTGCGCACGGGGTTGCCATTGTGAATGATAAAAATCTGGGCTTCAGCACGAATGGCCGGGCAGGAACAGTAACTGTCTTTGATTTGAAGACACTTCAGCCGAAGCAAGACATCAAGGCCGGCGAGAATCCTGATGCCATTATTTATGACCATTATTCAAAAAAAGTTATTGTGATGAATGGGCGAAGCAAGGATTTAATGGCCATCGATCCCGACTCACTCAAAGTTGTTGCTACGGTGCCGTTGGGTGGAAAGCTTGAATTTGCTGCTTCCGATTCATCGCACATATATGTCAACGTAGAAGACACGGGCGAGATTGCGTCCGTCAGTACGAAGAACTGGAAGCAGGATCAACGCTGGAAGCTGGAGGGTTGTGAAGAGCCTTCAGGGCTGGCTATCAATGAAAAATTGCACCACCTTTTCAGTGTATGCGGCAATAAAAAGATGATCATCGTGAACGCCACGAATGGCCAGGTTATTTCCACTGTCAACACAGGAGCAGGAACGGATGCAGCAGCTTTTGATTCGGGACTTGGTTATGCGCTTGCGTCGAATGGTGAAGGTACGCTGACGGTGGTAAAAGCAAACAAAAACGGAGCTTATGAACTAGCCGGAAATGTCCCAACCCAGCGTGGGGCACGCACAATGGCCGTGGACCAGAATTCACACAAAGTCTTCTTGCCAACTGCGGAGTTTGGTCCGCCTGCGGAAGGACAAAACCGCCCCAGCATTAAACCGGGCACCTTTACGATCCTTGTCTATAGTCCGGCGAAATAAGAGTTGTCCTTCCAGAAGATATTTGAAGATATTTAGTGTAACGATCAGAACGAGTGAAGACTCGGCCCGGATCTTATGTCTTTAACTTTGCTTCACCAGTCGGAGAAGCAGTGAATCCCGCCGAACCTCCGAGGTCTTGTATGACGGAACCAGCGGCAAACCCGGGCTAGAGCGCGTCAATTTAGCGGGTAAGATCCCGAAACAGACATTGTAGGTTTCACTTATTTTTATCTTAATAGAGAAGTCAATCCTAGGATTGAGCGAGGTGAGACTGATGCACTTGCCTTATAGGCTGCATTCGGAGTGCTTGGTTGTTGAGCACATAAATAAATGTGGACGGAAGAAAGTTTAGATATAAGAATCCTCTAAAGAATTACTCCCTCATTTCGTCTACTCCACAGCATTAACTTATCTGAATAATCTGAAAACATAGTTTTGTGAAAGATGCAATTTCAAAGCTTAGGTCTCCAGATAATTGGCAATTTGAGTAAATGCCTTTCTTCAGAGTAAAACATCGCAGCAGCTGAATATCGTAATTATTTGATCGTGCAAATTCCATTTTGGAAAAAATTCCAAAATAGATCAAATAAGAAATCTATTTCTGCTTTATTCAATTTTTCATTTGCAATCCAGGTACTCTCATTCTAGACTCGCCGTCGTTCACTGGACCAAATCAGCAAGAAAGTTGGGCACGATTGGATTCCTATGTTGCGTAACTACCTGTTTGTTACTGCTTTGCTTGTCCTTTTGCTCCTGATTCAAGCTCCACTGTTTTCACAAACCGCACCTAACATCTCGCAGCTTAGTCCTATGAACGGGCCGGCGGGAACGGTCATTTCCATCAGGGGCTCAAATTTTGGCAGCACACAGGGAACCGTATCCATCGGAGGCGCCAATGCGGCTGTTGGCAGCTGGAGCGATACGCTCATCAACGCAACGGTGCCAACGGGTATTTCAATCGGTAGCGCTAATGTAGCAGTAACAAGCGGAAGTGGCAGTTCAAGCAACGCGGTGATATTTACGGTTGCATCCGGAACCATTTTTCCTGGCCCGGTTTTCTATAGCTATGATGAACTGGGCCGCTTAGTAGGGATAGTCACATCCAGCGGCGAGTCCGCCCAGTATATCTATGATGCTTTGGGTAATGTAATTTCTATCACGCGCGCTACTTCAAGCCAGGCAGCACTATTTACATTCAGCCCAAAATCCGGGCCAGTGGGCACACAAGTTACAATTTCTGGCGCTAATTTCAGTCCGGATCCAGCGCAGGATGCGGTGTCATTTAATGGTACAGCCGCCACAGTTACATCTGCCTCATCGACGCAACTGGTTGTGACGGTGCCATCCGGGGCGATGACGGGAGCTATTACAGTTACTGCTCCTGTCGCATCTGTGACAAGCGCAAGCCCGTTCACTGTTACAAGTTCTACCGGCGCGCCACGCATCGATTCATTTACTCCGCAGATGGCCGCACCCGGAACGGCCGTCGCAATTGCAGGCGCGAACTTTGATTCAACGCCGGCCAATGACCGGCTAATTATGAACGCGACGCCGGCAGCGGTGCCGAGTTCAGCGTCGTCTTCAAGTTTGACGATGATTGTGCCAAACAATGCAGGTTCCGGACACATTTCGCTGAACACTCCGGGTGGGATCACAACCAGTTCCGGTGATCTTTTTATTCCGCCACCCGGTTACACAGTTTCTCAACTGGCTTACACGGGCCGCGCGGTTTCAGGCAGCGCAACTACGGTTTCCGTGCCAACGGTGAATGGAATTGGACTGCTGCTCTTTGACGGCACTGCGGGACAAGCCGTGAGTATTGTGTCTTCCGCGCCCACCTTCAGCAGCTGCCAGATGCAAGTTTATGCGCCCGATGCCACTCCGGTGGGATCGACTGCCTCGTGTTCTTCGCCAAGTTTCATGCGCGTGAGCCTGCCCACAACAGGGAGCTACACGCTGGCAGTTCTGCCTTCGAGCGGAGCAACGGGCGATGTAACGGTGCAACTCACCACGTTCAACGATGTCACTGGGCCGATTGTGATTGGAACGCCACTCACAGCCACAACCACGGTGCCAGGCCAGGTTGCGCGATATACATTCAGCGGAACGGCCGGCCAGCAGTTGAGCATGAACCTGAGTGGCAACACGTACACAGGTTGTAATGCGGTTGTGGTGAGCGTGTTGCAAGCCAACGGAACTTCAGTAGGCTCTACAGGAGTTTGCAATGGCACAACAGGTTTCATGGATTCCATAACCTTGCCTGCCACTGGTGTTTATACGGTGCTGGTAAGTCCACAGGGTACTACCACGGGTAGCGTTACTCTTCTGCTGAACACATTCGCGGACATAACAGGAACCATTAGCGTGGGAACACCGCTTACAGTTACCACTACTGGTGTTGGGCAGAATGCGCGCTACACATTCAGCGGGAGCACAGGCCAGCAGATAAGCATTATTTTGAGCGGCTCCACATACACGGGCTGCAATGCGGTTGTGGTGAGTGTATTAAAGTCAGACGGCACTTCACTCGGCTCCGCTGGTATCTGCAACGGCGCCACGGGCTTTGTTGATTCCATCACGCTGTCAGCCACGGACACGTACACGGTGCTGGTGAATCCACAAGGTACAACTACAGGCAGTATCACTCTGCTGCTAAACACATTTGCAGACGTAACGGGAACAATGAGTGTAGGAACGCCGGTTACCACGACTACGGTCACGGCGGGACAAAATGCGTTGTACACATTCACTGGAACGGCAGGCCAGCAGTTGAGCATGAACC
>DASRCD010000085.1:0-7857 GCA_035653315.1 Candidatus Angelobacter sp. | reverse complement strand
CAGCCGTGTGTTTGGGGCGCAGACGCTCTGGCTGGAATCGCTAGATGCGCTGCTTTCCTATGACAATACGGACCTTCCGGAAGCCAGCGCTCCATCTGCCAATGGCCCATCAAAATACATCCATTAACTATTTATACTGCTCCCGCCAATTTGGCCCGCCCCACGACATGAGCATACAAACCTCTGCCCTTCAACTCTCATCTAAGTAGTAGTATGCCGGCGAAACACCGCATTCCGTATGTCCAGGCGCGCGACGAAATTAAAAAGTCGGGCGGAGTCAACCTGTGGTTCAGCCGTTTTGCCAGCAGCACGGCCCAGATCGTTGGACATCCGCAGGTATTTTTCGGGGCGGTGATCATGCTGGTTGTCTGGGCCTTCAGCGGTCCGTATTTTCATTACTCTGACACTTGGCAGTTGATTATCAATACCAGCACTACCATTGTTACATTTCTTGTCGTGTTTCTTATCCAGAACACGCAAAACCGAGACGCCAAAGCGCTGCACCTGAAGCTGGATGAGCTGATCCGCTCTCACCATCCGGCGGACGATGACCTGATCGATATCCAGAAGCTTTCTGACGAAGAGCTGGACGCGCTGGAAGAGCGCTACCAGAAAATCCGTGAAGCCTGCGAAAGGCGGCGAGCTGGCAAGCTCCCTGAGATTCAGCCGGAGCAGAAACCCTCAAACCACCGGCCCACGAAGCAAAAGGCGAAGACACCCGCAGCCTGAAAGCACGCTCCCGCGCCGTAGGCGGTGGGACAAATTCCACCGGCCATTTCTTTGGGCCGGCGTGTCTCCGCTTTCAGTTCGGTATAAACTGTAGTGGTCAGTATGGCAACCAAAACAAAATCCCCCAAAGCTGCAAGCGCAAAGCAGAACGTGAAAGCGCCCGCGAATGGAAATTCCAGCAATGGCCGCCCTGCCGGCAAAGCCCCCGCAATCCAGGTGAACCAGTACGGCATTCCTGACTGGCGGCTGGAGCATCCGGAATTTGAAGTGCGTGAAGTGAATGATGGGCCGGAAGTGCACTATGAGATCACAGGCAAGCTGAACACGCCGGTGCCGCCGATCCGCGAGTCAAAATATCTGAGCAAAGAGCAGCATTTAGAGCTGTATCGCTGGATGCTGATGAACCGGCGCATGGAAGTGGCGCTGGAGAATCTTTACAAGCAGAGCAAGGTGGTGGGCGGCGTTTATTTCGGCCTGGGGCAGGAAGCCTGCTCCTGCGCTTCCGCCTATGCGCTGGGCAAAGATGACTGGTTTGCGCCGATGATCCGCAATCAGGGCGCGCAACTGGTCCGCGGCTTTCATGCGCGCGACATCATGATGCAGTATATGGCCAAGGCCGGCTCGCCGACCAAAGGTAAAGACGGCACATCGCATTATGGCGATATTGAGAAGCGGCAGATGGTTTCGCCGATTTCGATGCTGGGCGATTTGATTCCCGTGATGGCCGGCATCTCACTGGGCGCACGTATGCAGGGTAAAGAGCTGGCGTGCTTAACGTGGATCGGCGATGGCGGACAGTCAACGGGCGTGACCTATGAAGGAATCAACCTGGCGGCGGTGCGCAAGCTGGGGCTGGTGCTGATTGTGGAGAGCAATCTGTGGGCTTACTCCACGCCCACGGAATATCAGGTGAATGTAAAAGACCTGGCGAACCGCGCCATTGGCTATGGCATGCCGGGCGTGATTATTGACGGGACCGACGCCTGCCAGGTTTATGACGCAACGTATGAAGCCGTCGAGCGCGCGCATCGCGGGGAAGGGCCAACTTTAATCGAGGCCAAGCTCATGCGTATGAAAGGCCACGCCATTCATGACGCAGCAGCGTATGTCCCCAAAGAGATGCATGAGTTCTGGCGCAAGCGCGATTGCATTGACCGTTTTGAGAAATATCTGCTGGAAAAGAAGTGGCTGACGGCAGAACAGAATGCAAAATTGCTGGCGGACGTGGACAAAGAGATTGATGCTGAACGCGAGTTTGCCGTGAACTCTCCCATGCCTGAGCCGCATACCGCTGCTGAAGGCGTCTATTGCGATGATGGCTGCCATGCCATCAAGCCGAAGTACGCCATGCCGCAGAAAGCGCGGCGGAGTGAAGGGAAACTGAAGGAGAGCGAGGCGGCGATACATTTTAAGTAAGCAGTAGTTAGTAATTAGTAGTTGGTAGTTAGCCAAAACCAAAACTTACCACTGATAACACGGATGAACACTGATTTTGACTGATCTTAAATTCGTGACTTCGGGTTTGCTAATTGCCAACTGCTATTTGCTGGTTTTGCTAAGTACTAATTACCAATTACTAAAGGTTGGTTCATGCCCCAAGCAACATACCTCGAAGCAATACGGCAGGGACTGTGGGAAGAGATGGAATCTGACCCCACGGTCTTCTGCATTGGCGAAGACATTGGCATTTATGGCGGCGCGTTCAAAGTGACGGACGGCTTTGTTCATCACTTTGGGTCGCAGCGCGTGATTGATACTCCGATCGCTGAGTCGGCGATCGTGGGCGCGGCGTTTGGCGCGGCGCTTACCGGCATGCGTCCGGTGGCGGAATTCCAGTTCATGGATTTCATCGGCTGCGCGTTTAACCAGATTGTGAACATGGTGGCCAAGTCGCATTATCGCTGGGGCGCACCGGCACCGCTGGTACTACGCGGACCCTGTGGCGGTGGCGTGCATGGCGGTCCGTTCCACTCGCAAAATCCGGAGATGTATTTTGTCCATACGCCGGGAATGAAGGTTGTTGCCCCGGCCACGCCGGCTGACGCCAAAGGGCTGATCAAGTCTGCCGTGCGCGATAACAACCCGGTTCTGTTTCTGGAGCACAAATTCCTTTATCGCCGCATAAAAGATGAAGTACCGGACGGCGATTATGCCGTGCCAATTGGCAAGGCGCGGGTGCATCGTGAAGGACGTGATCTGAGCATTATCACGTATGCCGCGATGGTCCACACTGCACAAGAAGCCGCTGACGCGCTGGCCAAAGAAGGCATTGAAGTTGAGATTCTTGACCTGCGCACGCTCTGTCCGCTGGACCGCGAGGCCATTACGGAGACGGTGAAGAAGACCAACAAAGTGATTCTTCTGCATGAAGACACCAAAACCGGCGGCCTGGCCGGCGAGATTGCGGCCATTATTAATGAAGAAGCGTTTGAAGACCTGGATGGTCCGATTGTGCGGATTGCATCGCTTGATACGCCGGTGCCGTTCTCGCCGCCACTGGAACATTATTTTTTGCCGAAGGTGGAAGACGTGGTGCGCGAGGCAAAGAAGCTGCACGCATATTAATGAGAATCAGTTTTCGTGCTGTGCGGCGGCGTTTTTTGCCACGCGTGCGGTGATTTCCTTGAATGTGCCGTTCTCGCGCAGCTTGTCAAAATCGTGGTCTTGCAGCAGTTCAGGATTATTCAGCCCATGGTCAGCTGACTTGCCTAACTCTTCCAGCACCTGTTTGATTTCACCCATGCGCGCGGCCGCAAGCGCAACCAGATAATGCGGCCAGGGAGCATCCGGGCGGATGATTGCGGCGGCTTTAAATAAATCGCGCGCCTGCGAATCATCTTTCTTCAGCAGGTCCTCTGATCCGGACTCTCTGGCATAAGCGAATGCACCCGCAATGCCGCGCGTGAGCGCATCCCGCCGAGCGCTTTCCTGCTCTGTTTCACGGTCATGCTGGATTTGAATCATCAAGGCCTCAAGCTCCTGGTACAGAATGCCTGGAGCTTTTTCCTTGTTGATGATGGCATTGGTGAGGGTAACGATGCTGCTGGAAGTTTTATCCTGTAGGTCCAGCGCGGCCTGTTCATTTTTACGGGCGCGCTTAAGCTCGCTGGATTCCGCCAATTGGGCCTGCTCTGCCTGAATTCCCTTGATGTCCCGCAAGGCGGCAAAATCATGGATGATCTGGCGATAGTCGCGGAATGCCGCCAGAACATTGCCGGATTTTTGCAGAGCAGTGGCAATCGCGACCCGCTGGTTGAATTCGCTTTCAACAAAATTTTTATCCATGGGCGCAATGCCTTTGATCATGGCGCGCAACTGCATCCAGGCCAATGCTTCTTCCGCCACCGCGGGAGGCATCCAGTGGTGCGGCCCATCAAAGAAAACCAGATGCGTGGCGGCGTGGTTCGCGTCCAGCGCGTCGGCAAGGCGGATGATTTCAGCGTAATTAAAGTCGAGTGTTCCCGCCGTGAGAAACCAATCCGTGGTTTCCGCCGGAGGGAGATTGGCTCCGGTGGGCAGACCGGCGCCGCAGGAAATTACACCGGCAATACAATTTTTGCAGCTGATGGCCACAGCGGCAGCCACGCGGGAGCCACCAGAAAAGCCAGTGAGATAAATGCGCCTGGGATCGATGGCATAGCGGCTTTTTATATCCTGCCACAACAGGCGAATAGTGGCGGAAGGGTCCACAAAGTTGCGCGAGTTGTTGCTTCCCACCAGAATGAATCCATATTTTTCCGCCGCTGGCTGGAAAAGTTTTACGGGTTCAATGCCAACTCCGCCGGGATCAAACGCCAGCAGAAGGGGCCAGCGCTTTTGCGGAGAATAATGGGACGGCAGATAGAGCGCGTAAGAATTTGAGGCATTGGCCAGCAACTTGACGGAAGGCTGGACCGTGCCTGCAGGCATTGAAGTTGTCGTCGGAGAGTTCTGGGCCTGGGCCATAGCGCCAGAAGCCGCAAACGCAGTCAGCGCGATAAGCACGATCTGAAAGCGCCAGAAAGTTTTCATCCGCTGGCCTAGCCTGCTGTTTGCGCTGCCCAACACCACTTTAAATACCCGGCCTTCTAAAAATAATTTTACTGCGCGCTCACCAGCTATAGGGATCTCTCGCTCCGCTCGAGATGGTAATTACTTCACCAGCGGCAGTTCCACAAAACTGGCGCTGCCGGGCTCATGAAAAATCCGCTGCGTGGCTTTTTTGTAATCTTCCGGCTTGGCCCAGAAAATGTTTGGAACAAAGGTTTGCGGGTTGCGATCATAGAGCGGGAACCAGCTTGACTGCACCTGGACCATGATGCGATGTCCGGGCAGAAAGACATGGTTCGTTGTGGGCAACTCAAAGCGGTAGACCAGTGGTTTGTCTGCCGTGATTGGCTTTGGCGTTTCCAGGCTTTCGCGATATCGCCCGCGAAAGATATCCATCGCTACGGCAAGTTGATAGCCGCCCATGCGCTCCTGTCCCGCAACTTCGTCCGGATAAACATCGATCAACTTCACCACCCAGTCAGAGTCAGTGCCGCTGGTGGAAGCAACAAGATTGGCAATGGGCTGGCCGCTGATTTTTAACGGCTGGGTCAGCACGTCTGAGGTGAATGCCAGTACATCAGGGCGACCTGAAAATTCGCGCTGATCATCGACCAGCCACAGCGCCCAAGTGAAGCCTTTATCAATGTCATATCCCACGGGGCGAATGGGCCGCGTGCGGAACGGCACAGGCTTGGCGGGATCAGAAACATATTCTTCATAGGCCGAACTGCCTTGCTTTCCATTTGCGCCGGTCTTCTCATTTGCGCTGCCGCCTTTTGGTGCGTCAAAGCTGAGCTTGAGCCCGGAAGTGAGATAGAGCGGCGTTGCTTTGGGGACGCACGGCGTCTGGCATTGTGAGTTATCTGAAGGCGGCCAGGAGTTATAGAAGCGCCAGGTGTTGGTGCCGGTTTCAAAAGCTGAGACGGGCGCCACTTTTTTCCCAGGCTCGCCTTTTAGATATTGGTCGAGAAAGGCCTTCAGAATTTCCTCACGAAAATAAAGGCCGGTATCGCTGTTGAATTTGAGCGCGCCGAGCGTGCTGCCATCTTCAATTTCCTGCCCGTGGTGCCATGGCCCGATCACCAGGAAGACTTTGTTGTCTTTATCTTTTGGCTTCAGAGCCTTGTAAACGGCCATGGCGCCGTAAATATCTTCCTGGTCCCAAAGGCTATCCACCAGCATGACAGGGATCTTGATAGGCTGCGCCGCAAGAATTTTGTCCATGGCCTGGTCCTGCCAGAAGGAGTCATAGCTGGGATGAGCAATCACTTTGCGCCAGAAACCGATCTGGTCCAGCCCATGCACTTTGCCTATTTCGCCGGCCGAGCCTTCCATATAAAGGTCATAATCATCAAAATGGCCGCTCCACCACTTTGCATCGTTTTTGCGCGTGGCCACCTGCTCATAGATATACGGCAGGTTCTGCGCGCGGAACGCGCCGTTGTGGAACCAGTCATCGCCGCGCCAGCCATCCACCATGGGATTCATGGGAATGGAAACCTTGAGCGCCGGATGCGGATTCACCAACGCCATGAGCGGTAGAAAGCCATCATAAGAGATGCCGAGAATGCCGACCTTGCCATCGCACTCAGGAACGTTCTTCACCAGCCAGTCAATCGTGTCATAAGTATCGGTGGAGTGGTCCACTGGCGTGGGATTGAGCGGGCCATGCAGCGGACGGTTCATTACATAATCGCCCTCAGAGCCGTACTTGCCGCGCACGTCCTGCACCACGCGGACATAGCCGCCTTCCACAATCACTTCTGTGGCATTG
The DNA here is from genome assembly GCA_035653315.1 of Candidatus Angelobacter sp. Taxonomy (GTDB): domain Bacteria; phylum Acidobacteriota; class Terriglobia; order Terriglobales; family Acidobacteriaceae; genus Angelobacter. The sequence goes on along the minus strand of DASRCD010000085.1, from coordinate 1,325 downwards.
TCATAACCCCAGAGCGTTGGGCCAAGATGAGAGCTGGCAGCGTGCGTGGTGAGTTCGTCTGCACTGTAAGGCGTGCGCGTGAGCAGGATTGGTTCCGGATGGGCTTTGGTGGTGGTGCGCGGAACCAGAATCACTGTGTGCAGCCTTACGCCATCACGCATGGGGATCATCACTTCACGGCGCTCATAATCAAACGTGGCATCAGAAGGCTTGAGCACATCCGGCGTCTCGCTAGGATAATTAGGATACTTATGCGTTGTGCTCTGGGCCGGCGCAGTCTGCGCGTGCGAGATGCCAAAAGACAATATTGCGAAAAGTGTAAGGACACAAAATGGCTGGATACAATAACGGTTGATCAGTTTCATGGCGAACGCGATTATAGCGTTTTTCTGGAATTCGGAACGAAGCGACTTGCAACCAACCGACCATTTCCAGTGCTTCGGCTAGGCGGATTTCAGAATATTGTAATCCGCGTGATCCGTGGTAAGTTTTTTCTACTGCCGCCATCCACTCCTCGTTCCAATATTGAACAACTAATAAAACGTTTCAATATTGATTTGTTATACAATCGCAGGCGGCCTCCGGCCACCCGTGGATGCCGGGTTCCGCAAGCTCTTCCTGAAAGGACTCTCCCCCATGATGAAAAGGATCAAAAAGCCTCAAGGGACCAAAAGCTTCTCCGTCCGCAGCCTTGGCCTTCAACTCCTGATTGCGCTTGCCATGCTTTCCTTCGCGGTCCCCGCGGCGCAGGCCCAACTTGCCGATTCGAGTGACCGCGACCGTGATGGCCACGATCGTGACAACAAGATTGTCTCCACTTACGTACAAAATTTCCACGTGTTCAGCGGAATCTTCCTGCGACGCATGGTCGATAATGGATCGGCGGCGCAAACCGACATCCTGATCCACGCCTTCGTGGACATCCGCGCCGATGCCCAAGGCAATCCCCACTGCGCGGCCTTTGACGAGTTCGCCGACTATCAATTTTTCTTCGACCAGACCCGCAGCGTTGACGGCTCAGTGGATTCATTTGCAGATGGAGCCCTGCGCGGCCAGGTGCACCAGCTGCAGGAGCTCAAAAAACTTTTTCCGCATCTCAAGGTGCTCGCCTCCATCGGCGGATTCTCTGCTGGAGTGAATGGTTTTGAAGCGGCAGCAGCCACGCCCGCAAGCCGCAAGGCCTTTGTCTCTGACTGCATCAACTCTTACATCAATGGAAACTTCAGCAACACCACAGGCCTGGCGCCGACCTTTGACACCGGCTTCTCCGAGCAGCCGCTTATCACACCGCCTATTGGGCCGTTCCCCGGCATCTTTGATGGCTT
>DASRCD010000084.1:0-14927 GCA_035653315.1 Candidatus Angelobacter sp. | reverse complement strand
CGCTCCCACGCCGTGAATTTTCCATCCTTTGCCAATGGTGAAGCCCACAGGATTTGTATGCGGAACGTTGATCACGTAATCATAAGTTCCCATGGTGGAAAATGTTCCTGGACCAATGCACGCGATCAGGTTTTCTGTTTTCGCTACGGGCTTACCTGCATTCTGGGCCGCAGTACATCCTTCTGAATAGCAGCGAAGAATCGAATCGAAAGCTGCCGCGGTGCTGCCGTCGCGGGCATCAGCCATGGATTTACCGCTGCCATCCTGGCCATTGCGGAGCGCGATGTAAACGCGCGTTGAGCCTGAAGGAAGTTTGTTAGCCTCAGTGAGGCAATCAGAAATGTGCGGATTGAGTGGGGCCTGAATCACTGGTTGTACTGACGAAGCAACCACACGGGGAGAGAAAATTGCCATCCAGCTTAATGCAAATGTGATCACCAGCATGTTTGCTCCAGACTTCAAAACTGAAATTGTTAGATACACCCCTGACACTTGATTACTTACTGGTTTCAGCTGGTATACCGAAAAAAGCGACGTGCAAGTCAGCTTTAGGAACAAAATCCGTCGCCGCCGCCTTGAAGTTTTTCTGGCCCAGCTTCTGCACTTTTCCTTCCCAGCAGAAGCTCACAAAACTGGAAGGATAATCCGGCCGTGAATCTTTTTCTACAATCAATTCAAAATTCTTAATCGGTTTCTTCCAGTTATTCGCAGTGGTCAAAATGTAATCGACCCACGCCATCTCCACATACTCGTGCTCAGCAACCGATTTGGTTATCACCTTATTCAAGCTGGAATCAATGCAGGCGTTGCGGACTTCACGAGCAAATTGGTCCGGCGGAGGGTAGCCTCCGTTCCCGGCTTTCACACTTTTCGGATTTAATTGGGCTTTGGCATTCGCCAGATCACCTTTTTCCACCATCTTGAAACCTATTCCCGGCTCATATTCGTGGCGTATATGCAGGGCTTTATGCGCAGGAAATGTTTGCGACCAGTAATATGTCTTCTCCACAGACCAATTGGGGAATTGCGTTTCACTATCAAAAATATCTGCTTTGATTAATTGCTCTTGCGCAGCTTTGGTAAGTTTGCGGAAGTCACGGGAAAAAGATTCCTCTTTCTCCTCAAAGTGCCCTAGGCTTGCGATGTCGATGCCATACTTCTGAAGTAGAAAGGAACAATCCTTGGTTTTAAGCATGGCCTTCGCCTGGATTTGATATTTTCGTTCAGCCCCTTCCACCCAAAGGTGGAAATCATTGAAATTGCGAATCCCACCGGCACTCATCGTCACTTTATAAGCAGGAATTGGGAATGCAACTTCCGTGGTAATGTCCTGGTCGCTTTCGTTGATAAATTCATATTCAACGGTAATCTTCTTTGTGCTGATGATCAGCTTCTCTTTTGCCATGGAAATGCGGGGCTCTCGCTTGAACTGAATACCGCCTGCGGCGCTAGAGGCGGCTGAATCATTCGCATAAAGCAACGCCTGCATTGCTAAACAAACTGCTACGACTGCCAGAAGTCTGAACAAATTCATGCTCTTAATCCCTTATGTTCCGAAGGATCTTCCGCGTCAATCCCGTGAGCGCAAAGCGCTCCGCATTTTGCAACAGCACCCACTGCCCTTTGCGCAGATTGCCGGCGAACACCAGCACTGAATAATCTGTAGTAGTAATGGAATGCTTCAGCTTCATCAAGGGCTGAGCTGCCTGGTTGTGGTTGAACGGGGGCAGTTCCCACATGCCGGGCATAAGCGAATGGGTGCTGGGCCGCTGCTGAAGGAGAACTTTTCCACCTTTAACGCAGAGCGCATATTTCAACACTGCTTTATTGCGAACCGCGCGCTTCTGCCGCTCTTCTGCGCCACGGGTAGCGCAGAAATCAATTACCGGGCATCCCAGGCAAAGCGGATTCCCAGGCACACAGACAACTGCGCCGAGTTCCATCATGGCCTGATTGAAGTCTCCGGAAGCCTCAGGAGCCAGTAGCGCATTGGCAGTTTGCCAGTGCTGCACTTCACTCAAATCTTTTCCGGTAATGCGCTGCAATACGCGCTTGACGTTGCCATCCACTACGGCCACAGGTTCGCCAAATGCGATGCTGGCCACCGCTGCCGCCGTGTAGCGGCCAATGCCCGGCAACTCTTGCAATGCTTCAGAAGAGGAAGGAAAGCCACCGCGGCTGACAATCTCTCTGGCTGCGGCGTGCAAATTACGGGCCCGACGGTAATATCCCAAGCCGCTCCACGCCGCTAAAACTGTTTGCTCCCTGGCGCGGGCAAGGGCTTCTACAGTGGGAAATTGAGCAATAAACTTTTTGTACCGGTCTTCCACCACCGCAACGCGCGTCTGCTGCAGCATGATCTCTGAAACCAGAATTTTGTAGGGATCGCTTTCGCCTCGCCATGGGAGTTGACGCTTATTCCCTTGATACCAGTCCAGGAGCGACCGGGAAAATTGTTGCGCGTCAAGATGATTGCGAATCGCTGAGGCCGCTTCCATGCTAATCAAGATTGTAGCCGAACTCAGTGTGGGTCTATGGCGGCGAGATGGCTATTTAGCGCCTTGAATCGGCGTCATGGAAGTGGCGGAAAGGATCCAGCCTTTCTTCAGCTGCTGCCAAACAGAAACCACCCGCAGACCAGAAGATGCCGAGACTGGCCCGCCAGCCTGCAAATTCAGAATGTAAGTCACCTTCATGTCCGGGCCTTCCGGCTGCACCTGGACTTCACCAAGTGAGAATTGGGCAATTTGCGCGCTCTTTAAAAAGTCAATCCAGCTTGCGCGATCAAACATTTGCCCCTGGGCATTTACACCGATAAACGTTGCCGAAAGCTGCCGCTCCACGGTGGTCCAATCTTTCTTTTGAATGGACTCCCACAGCAAACGCTCATACTGTTCCGAACCGGTGGCGTTTTTATAAATAGGATGCTTGGGCTCTCCCGTGCAGCCAACCAGAAAGCAAAACAAAACCACAAAGGACACCAAGAAACACAAAGGAAAGACGGCTTTGATTTTAGATTTGCTAAGACTTTGCATGGAAGTTGGAGTTGTCCATCAATCAAGAAATTAGCATAACAAAAAGGGCACAAAGTTTAGCCTTTGTGCCCCCTTCGTGTCCTTTGTGGTTAAAGTTCTTAGTCGCCGAAAACTTCTTCCTTCTTTTCTTCCACAGCCTTGGGAGCAGCCGGGGCGATGGCGCCCAGCGGAACGAATCCGCCCTGCGGCTTGGGCTCTTTCAGGATGTGCTCACGATAGAGCGCTTCCATGCGCGCGTCTTCCGCAGACTTCTTCAGCTTCTGGTCACGGGCGCGCAACTTCTCTTCACGGGCGGTCTTGGCGATGCCAAGTTCATCCAGAGTGGTGTTGCGTCCGGCATGCACATGCTCTTCATTCAGGTTGAGCTTGTGCGCGCTCTGGTTCAATCCCACTGCCTTGCCGCCAGCAAAGATTTCATGGCGTCCGTGCTCTTCATACCACTTGGTGAGCGTGGCTGTCATGTGCATTTTTTCAATGATGTTGCGCCAGCCCACGCCGGTGTTATAAGCGCAGAAGCTGATCTCGCCTTCCTGCGTGGCGTAAGGGATGATGCACTGCTCGGTGCGGCGGAAGTCGTAGTTATAAAGGTCCTGGAACCACATGCCAGCGATGAACAGGAAGTTCCAGCGGTCCGTGCGGCGCTTCTTGATGTCCTCAATGGTGCGATCGCCGGAAACGCTGCCGTATTTCTTGTCGGCTTTTTTGGTTGCGCCGAAGGTCTTGTCAAACTTGCGGAGCAGATCAATCAGCTTAAAGTGCTTGGGGGCCTTGAACGGATCGTAATTCTTGGCCAATGCCAGCGCCATGCCGAAGACTGAGAGGAAGCGTCCGCGCCCGGCATCGTTCACCTTGGCCACATCTTGCGCAATGCGATCACCATTCAGGAACGCCGTGACCGGAACCGCTTCCTTGGTTTCTTTGTCGATCATCACGGCCATGCCAACACCACAATTCGGATGGCAGCCGCAGCTTAGCTGTCCCCAATCCGCACTGGGGCCGTGGATAAGATCAGCCCAGTCAGAGAAGGTGGACATGAATGAGATTGGGAACCAGTCACGCTTGGGTTCGCCCAGACCAGTCTGGTTCTTCACGTCGTGCGCCAAGTGGCTCAGCGTGTAGCGCTGCGCCTGACGGCGATCGTCAGTAATTTCTTCATCGCGGCCGGTAAAGGAAACCGGCTGGAAGCTCAGGAAGCTGATGGTCTTGGGATTGTCCAGTGCAAACTGGATAATGCGGCCTACCTGCTCATTGTTGATGCCGTTGATGATTGTGGTGACCGGAACGATATCAACGCCAGCTTCATGCAGGTTATGGATAGCGCGCAGCTTCACATCAAACAGGTTGCCAACCTGGCGGTGCGAGTTGGCGGCGTTGCCAATACCATCAAACTGCAGGTACGCATAGCGCAGACCGGCTTCAGCGGCCTGGCGGCAAAATTCGGGCGACTTGGCAAATTCAATTCCGTTAGTTGCGGCCTGCACTGAGTTGTAACCAACCTGCCGCGCGTAGCGAACAGCATCAAGGAAATACGGTGAAAGCGTGGGCTCGCCACCGGAGAACTGGACAGACATCTGGCGGCGCGGCTTGATGGAGATCGCGTTGTCCAGCATGGTCTTGATTTCGTCCCAAGTCAGTTCGTGAACAAAGCCGACCTGGTTCGCGTCCATGAAGCAGGGATCGCACATCATGTTGCAGCGGTTGGTCAGGTCAATGGTCAGGACCGATCCGCGGCCATGCTTTACCGTGCTGGTGCCGTGGTTGTGCAGTGTTTCATCATTGTGGGCGCGGATATCGCGGCCCGGAAATACCTCTTCCAGGTGCTTGAAAAATTCAACGTCCACCGCCATCACGTCTTCAAAATGACCGTGGATGGGACAGTCTTTCACCATCAGGATTTTGCCATCGCGCTCAATAATGGTGGCCTTGATTTCGCCCACTTTTTCATTGAGCAGGATTTCATGCGGCACTTTGCCATCAACAATCTGCTGCCGGATTTCCGGCACGCACTTGGGACAGAGTGAATCAGTGGAGCGCGGCCAGCCTAGCGGTGGCTTGGTTTTTTCCCAGGACTTCAACATCGGCTTGTCTGACCACTTTGGCGTGAACGATGGCCGTGGCTTAATGCTGTTTAATTTTTCAAAAACGGCCCAAGAGCCTTTCGCAGCGTAGGTCAGGACTTTTTCGGCATATTTAACCGGTTTGTGCATTGATTGTGCGTCTCCTTGCGCCTTGCAGCGCCCCTCTTCCAAGCTATGACAAAGAAACAAAACGGGATATTAATCCTGATTATAGTAATTGCTCCGCTGCCTCTTGTTTAACAAGGTTTGCCTGAATGGGTGTAAATCATGGTTCAGCGGTTGTGGCCAGCATTAAACGGACAGTCCAAAAAGACGCTAAACTGTTGGATTTAAACAGACAAGCACGAATAACATGCGCGGGTGCGGCCCCGCACATTTCTTTGTGCCCACATAAAATAGTGATGTGACCAACTTCCTGCGCACGAGTGCCGGTTATCTGTGGATCATACTTTGGGGTTTTTGGATCGTTAGCTCGCTTAATACCAAATCCAGCGTTAAGCGCCAATCGTTGCTCTCGCGATTCCCACAAAATATCCCTGTTCTTACGGCATTTTTCTTGCTCTTTGGCCGCGGCATGTGGCCGGAGTGGCTTCGCCAGTACGTCTTGCCTAAGTCCGCTTTACCGCTTGTCGCCATTGGATGGTTGATAACTGCAGTTGGCCTCGGTTTCGCAATATGGGCGCGCATATGGATTGGCAGCAACTGGAGCAGTAATGTCACCATCAAGGAGCACCACGAGTTAATCCAGCGCGGCCCTTATGAGATTGTTCGACATCCAATTTACGCAGGCTTGCTGCTGGCATTTTTAGGGACTGCTATCATTTACGCCGAATTATCCGGATTTGTGGGATTTACGCTGATTGCGATGGGCTTTGGGCTGAAGATGCGCATGGAAGAATCTTTCATGATCGAGCAATTTGGGAACACTTACCGGGAATATAAGCGCCGAGTAAAAGCTGTAATTCCCTATTTGGTCTAAGCCACAATTGGGAAAATCCGAGGCGAAGCAGCCTGCTGGCGAATGCTAAAATCGCATCTGGCTGAATTTCTAATGGAGCCAGTCCGCACAGGTTTGCGCCAGATTATGCAGGATTTGCTGCGCGCCCGGCCGGTTGAAGAAGCCGTGACGCTGGCATGGCCCCTTGTCTGTGGACAGGAAGTAGCGTCGCGGACCAGCGCCGTCAGTTTCAGCGACGGAACGTTGACGGTGGAAGTCCCTGACAAGGTGTGGCGAAACCAGCTTCAGTCTTTTACCTCCCGATATATCAGCGGATATGAAGGCTACTTTGGCGTGCTGGTAAAGACCGTGCAATTTACAATTAAGCCGTCAGCAGACAGCATTCAGCGATCAGTCAAACCATAACTCGACGGCATGGGGCAAGATTCTGGAGTTCCGGGTGTTGTGGTTGCGAATTTCAGAAAAGCTGTTGCGATCAGCGGAACCAGTTTTGTTTTAGAAAAATGCTATCCAAGTGATTTGCTGAATGCTGAAGCCAATTGCTGAGTGCTCCCTATGAAAGTCACTGAAAAAGACGTCTCGTATGTTGCCGATCTGGCTAATCTGGAGCTCACCGACAAGGAGCGCCAGCGCATGCTGAAAGACCTGAATTCGATTCTGGACTATGTGGACCGGCTGAATGAGCTTGATACCACAGGCGTTCCGGCCATGGCGCAGGTTTCCGGCACATCTTCCACCAATCAAACCGGCACGTTGCGCGACGATGTTTTGCGTTTGTGCCTGCCGCACTCGGATGCCATGAAAAATGCTCCGCAAACCGATGGTGACTTTTTCAAAGTACCCAAGGTGATTGAGAAGTAAGCAGCCTGCAATTAGCAAATAGCAGTTAGCCTTTTCTGAAATTTCGGCCCTGAGCAAAGGGAACGGGATCACTATAGTTAACATCATGAAAGGTTCAGAAAAAGTTTTGCAGAAATGAAAGTTTAAGAAGGTTGGGATCCCTTCCCATTCGCTTTGCTCAGGGTCGGGATTTCAGAAAAAGCATGGATCTAAATACCCTCACTGTTGATTCCGCCCGTGCCGCCATTGCGGCCAGGCAGTTTACCGCCTCGGCCTTGGTGGAAGATTTTTATCGGAAAATCCAGGCGGAGGATCCGGAGATTCATGCCTATCTCACGCTGTGTGAAGACCGCGCGTTCGCGCAGGCAAGATATATCGATGATCTGGTGAGTAAAGGCCAGCCACTGCCGCCGCTTGCCGGCGTGCCCGTGGGAATTAAAGATGTGATGGTCACTCAAGGCGTCCGCACCACGGCGGGATCAAAAATCCTGGAGAACTTTGTTCCGCCCTATGACTGCACGGCAGTGGCAAAGCTTGAAGCCGCGGGCGCAATTATTCTGGGCAAATTGAATTGCGATGAATTTGCCATGGGCTCATCAAATGAAAATTCTGCTTACGGCCCTGTGCGCAATCCGCATGACAAATCGCGCGTGCCGGGCGGATCAAGCGGAGGCTCAGCAGCAGCAGTTGCCGCTGGGACCGCTGTTGCAACTCTGGGTTCTGATACTGGCGGCTCCATCCGCCAGCCTGCTTCCTTTTGCGGAGTCGTTGGACTTATGCCGACGTATGGCCGCGTCTCACGCTATGGCCTGATTGCATTTGCCTCTTCGCTCGACCATATTGGCCCGCTTACAAAGACGGTGCAAGACGCGGCAATTCTTCTGAGCGTCATCTCTGGGCGCGATCCGCTCGACTCAACTTCAGCAGATGTTCCTGTGCCTGACTATGAAGCAGAGCTGGCCAAGCCGGTTGCCGGATTGAAGATCGGCATGCCAAAAGAATATTTTGCTGAAGGCTTGGACGCAGAAGTGCGCGCAGCGGTGGAAGCCGGAATCGAGAAGCTCAAAGCGGCCGGCTGCGAAATTTTCTCGATTTCCCTTCCGCATTCCGCTTATGCTATCCCCACTTATTATGTGATCGCTACGGCGGAAGCCTCCGCTAACCTGGCCCGGTTTGACGGCGTGCGTTATGGCTATCGCGCAAAAAACGCGCGCACACTGGCCGAGATGTACCGCAAGAGCCGCGACGAAGGCTTCGGCCCTGAAGTAAAGCGCCGCATTATGCTGGGCACTTACGCGCTCAGTTCCGGTTATTACGACGCTTACTATCTGAAAGCGCAGCGTGTGCGCACTTTGATCGCACAGGATTTTGCAGAGGCGTTCCAAAAGGTGGATGCCATCGTTACTCCCACCGCGCCGACGCCAGCTTTCAAGATCGGCGAAAAATCCGACGATCCGCTTTCCATGTACCTGGCCGACATCTACACGGTCACCGCCGATCTGGCCGGAATTCCGGGAATCAGTGTTCCCTGCGGCAAAACGCAATCAGGCCTGCCCATTGGACTACAGATACTGGGCAGGCACTTTGATGAAAGTACGGTGCTCAGAGTGGCCCACTCCGTGGAAAGCAAGTTTTCACCACGGAGGCACGGAGATACGGAGAAAACAGAAGAGCTGGCCGCGAATTAACCAATCCATGCGAATCACATCTCTTGTTGATTATTCGCGTATTTCGTTGATTTGCGCTAAGTTCTGGCTTTCCGCTCTTCTCCGTGACTCCGTGTCTCAGTGGTGAAGACTAAGTTAATTCCTAACCGCTTTCCCCAATTCCGGTCTAAGTTATTCGAATGGAAGTTACTGATGCAGCCGTAGTGGCGCAGGTGCTGGCCGGTGACCGAGATGCTTTTCGCGTCCTGGTGGAGCGCCATTCCCGTAGCATCTTTCGCGTGGTGTACCGGATGACCGGGAACCAGCAGGACGCGGAAGAGCTTGTGCAGGAAACGCTATTGCGCGCTTATAAGAGCCTGGAGCGTTTTGAGCTGCGCGCCAATTTTGGAACCTGGCTCTACCGGATTGCGGTGAACCGCACACTGGACTTCCTGACTGCGAGAAAAACCCAGATGCACACGCAAAAGAATGGCACGTACCAGATTACGGACAATCCTGAGGAAGGCGAAAGCAAACAACTGCAGGTGGCGGCCGAGGGGCCCGGCCCGGAGCGCCTGCTGTTGAGCGCTGAAATGAAGCGCAAGATTGCCGGGGCCATGGGGCTGCTTACGCCCACGGAGCGGATTGCCTTCACCATGCGGCACATGGAAGGCCGGTCCATTGAAGAGATTGGCCAAACGCTGAACCTGAAAACCAGCGCAGCCAAAAACAGCGTGTTCCGCGCAGTCCAGAAACTGCGGCAGCAGCTTGAGCCATTTGCCAATCCAGGACCTACAACCCGCCCTTCGCGGTGGAGTGGGAGCGCGGTGAAATGAACCACTTAAGTGAAGAACAAATCGTATTGCATTATTACGGTGATGCTGAAGACACTGCCGGCATTGAGCAGCACCTGGCCCAGTGCCCGGAATGCAGCGCGGAGTTCGCCCGTCTGAAGTCACTGCTGGCAGGGATTGAAGCGGTGGAAGTCCCGGAGCCAGCGGCATTTTTTGAAGAAAAAACCTGGCTGAACCTGCGCGAAAAATTGCCGGAAAAGCGCACCGGGCTTCTGCAACGGATTTTTAGCGCGCAGCAGAAATGGGCGCTGGCCGGAGTCATGGCCGTTCTGCTGGCAGCCGCGTTCATGGCTGGACGTTTCTGGCCGCGCCCTTCACCGCCAAATGTGGCGCAGCAGGGCACAAACAGCGTTAATCCGCAGCGCGTGGTCCTGGTGGCCGTAGGCGACCACCTGGAAAGATCGCAAATGCTGCTGGTTGAGGTGATGAATGCTGAGGGCAAAGGTCCCGTGAATTTTTCCAGCGAACAGGCAGAAGCGCGCGACCTGCTGGACAGCAACCATCTTTATCGTGTGAGCGCGCAGCAGGCCGGTGATCCGCAGGTGGCGCGGCTGCTGGACCAGCTTGGCCGCGTGCTGGCGGAAATTGCCAACAGCCCGTCAGAGATTTCACCCAGTGATTTGCAGCAGGTGCGCCATACCATCCAGTCAGAAGGATTGTTGTTCAAGGTGCGTGTGGTTGGTTCTGAAGTGAATTCAAAAGTGCGGCAGCCGGAGCAGATTTCCGGCCGCAACGCTAACCAGAGGCTATAACAATTATGAATCGCAAATTATTTTTAATCCCTTTATTCCTACTTACAACTTTTGCTTTTAGCCGCATGGCCACGGCCCAGACAGTAACGCCGTGGGCCTCCCTGTTTGATCCGCAAACCACGGAAAAAACCAACCCGCGTGAAGATGACGCCTATACCAGCGCAAAAGACGCTCTGGACGAGGGGCAGTATGACACCGCCGTCAAGGGATTTGATGAAGTGGCGCGTATGCGCGGCCGCAAAGCCGATGCCGCCATGTACTGGAAAGCTTATGCGCTGAACAAAGCAGGCAATAAAGCCCAGGCGCTGGCCATCATCGCCGAGATGAAAAAGACTTATCCCAAAAGCAATTGGGTGCGCGAAGCCGACATTGCGGAGCAGCAGTGGCGCGGCACGGCGAACCCGGAAAGCATTTCCGATGAGGAGTTGAAGCTTCTAGCTTTGCAGAGCCTGATGAACTCTGATCCGGAAAAGGCCGTTCCCATGCTGGATAAAGTGCTTCAGGGAAACAATTCACCCAAGGTGAAAGACAAGGCATTATTTGTCCTTTCCCAGAGCGGCTCGGACAAAGCCCAGCAAATTCTGCTTACCCTGGCCAAGGCCAACAACCAGCCTGACCTCCAGAAACGGGCCATCCGCTACATGGGCATGAGCGGCAATTCGCGCAATCGAGTGATGCTGAAGGAAATCTATAACTCATCCACAAATGCGGAAGTGAAGAAAGCAGTCTTTCAGGCCTGGCTCATGGGTGGAGACAAAGAAGATGTGTTGGCGGTAGCGCGAACGGAGAAAAATCCTGAGCTGCGCAAGGAAGCCATTCGTTACATAGGCATGATGGGCGGCCGCGAGGAACTGCGGCAGCTCTATAAAGAGGCAACCGATGCGGACGCAAAGGAGAATCTGCTGCAGGCCATGGGCATGGCAGGCGATGCGCAAGGATTGACAGAAGCCGCAGCCAATGAAAAAGACCCGCGCGTCCGCATCCATGCCATCCGCGATATCGGCATGTTTGGCGGCGAAGGCGCCACTAGCACGCTGGTAACAATGTATGGCTCCAACTCTGATTTGGAAACTAAAAAAGCTGTGGTGAACGCGCTTTTCCTGCACGGCGCAGGAAAAGAAATGGTGGCATTGGCGCGCAAGGAGACCAATCCGCAGATGAAGCATGAGCTGATCCAGAAAATGTCACTGATGAACTCGCCGGAAATTACCGACTACATGATGGAAGTCCTGAACAAATAAAGGAGTCGCCATGAAAACGCTATTCAAGCTCATAACAGTCTGCGTGCTGGCGGCTTGCGCCTCAATGGCCGTTGCGCAGAAGCCCAAAGTGGCGAATGCCAAAGTTCAGGAGCTTTCGGCTTCATCCGGCTTAAAGGCAGCGGTGGATGGGCTGATACAGAAGCAGACCGCGCCACTGTGGATTGGCTACAAGATCCCTGCCGGGGCCAAAGAACGCACCATGTGCTGCTTTGATTCGGTTGATCAATTCAAGAATTCAGGGCAATGCTGCGGCGGATGCAAAATGGAATCTGAAAATGGCGGGTCCATCCATGGCACGCGTTCAGATTGCTCTCCTCCGGAGCCGCTGCCTTATGCTTACGTTTTTCTCCGCGCCTCAGACAGGCAGATCAGCAAGGTGCGCGTATACAGCGCAGACTGCGCGCTCGACTTTGCCGGACTTCCGCTCTATTGGCTGGAGGATGTGAAGCCGGAACAAAGCATTGACCTGCTGGCTGGGCTGGTCCCCTCTGAAAACTCTGACGCGGAGGGGAAAAGAGATAATGCGCACTCGGCCATAATGGCGATTGCCATGCACGATGTGCCCGTGGCGGATGCGGCATTGGAAAAATTGATACAGCCCGGCCAGCGCTTATCCGTAAGAGAAAACGTAGCATTCTGGCTGGGTGTGGAGCGCGGCAAAAAAGGCGTGGAGCTGCTGCGCAAATACGTAAAGGACGACCCGGATGACCGCTTGCGCGAGCGGGGCACCTTTGCTTTTTCACAAAGCAAAGAACCGGAAGCGCTGAAAGAGCTGATTGATATGGCCCGGCATGACCAAAGCCCGCATGTCCGGGGCCAGGCTATTTTCTGGATGGCCCAGATTGGCGGCAGGAAAGAAGCCGCACAAATTACTGAGGCCATTGAGAACGATCCGGAAACCGAGGTCAAAAAGAAAGCCGTCTTCGCCCTAAGCCAGATGCACGATGATGAAGCCGTGCCACGATTGATCCAACTGGCCAAGACGAACAAAAATCCTGTGGTGCGGAAACAGGCAATCTTCTGGCTGGGACAAAGCCATGATCCGCGTGCGCTGGATTTTCTGGAAGAGATACTGACGAAGTAAAACCGCTTACCACAGAGGACACAAAGGAACACAGAGGAAATCAGGTCTTTTTAAAACCTGACTTCTTCGTGTTCTTTTTTGTGCCCTTTGTGGTTAATTTTGCTTGTTACTGTGGCAGGAATGTGCGCGTCAGGTAGTCAGTCAGGCTCATGGTGATCATGATCAGGAGCCAGAAAAAGCCTGCGGCAACAGTGATTTTGGTGAGCTTGGAGCTATAGCGCACGTGCATAAAGAATAAGATCACCAGCACTGCTTTGATCACGGCAATGGTGAGCGCCACCACGGGATTCATGATGCCAAGATCGACAAAGGCAATGGCCCATGTGAGGCAGGTGCCGATGAACAGTGCCGCCAGAATAATCAGGTAAAGTCCGGGTGTTGGATGTGAATGCTCAGACATATTTTTTTCTAAGACCTTAGATTGCCCCCTTATGCCGGCTGATCAGGTAGAGCAGCGGGAAGAGGAAAATCCAGACAATATCGACAAAGTGCCAGTACAGGCCGCCCAGTTCCACCGGCGTGTAATAGGCTGGCCCAAACTCTCCTCGGCCAGCGCGCCACGTTAGCCAGGAAAGCAGTCCCAGGCCAATGATCATGTGGAAGGCGTGCAGCCCCGTCATGGCAAAGTAAAAGGAGAAGAAAATTTCGGTCTGCCGGGCTGTTTGCTCCGCGGAGGTTTCAGGAGTTTTCGGCTCCTTCTCACGGATTTCATCCGCAATGTTCCCCAGCTTGGGATCGGTCACGCTGCAACCGCCCCAAGCGTTAAATCCTTTGCCAATCACGTGGCCGGGAATGTGGCATTCGTCCCACTTGTCGTAATATTCCTTGGCTTTAACACCAAGAAAGACCGTGCCCAGGATCATGGTGAAGATCAGCAGGCGAACCTGCCATTTGCGCAGACCTTTCTGCGCGGCCCATACCGCCATGGCCATGGTGAAGCTGCTGCCGATCAGAACCAGGGTGTTGGCAAATCCCCAGCTCACGCTGATGCTGGTGCTGCCGGCGACAAAAGCCGGATAGTACTTGATGCGATAGATCAGGTAGGCGGTAAAAAGACCGCCGAACATCATGATTTCCGTAAGCAGGAACACCCACATGCCAAACGTGGAGGCGTCCTGCTGCTGCTCCATGCTGTCAAACTGGTGCGCCAGCGCCGGATGGTGGTGCTCGGTGGTTGTCTGGCTAGTGCTCAATGTGGGCCTCCCCGCCTTTCGCTTCGCCATATGCGTACGGGTCTTGTGTGACTACTGGAATTTGATGGAAATTATGCGTTGGCGGCGGTGATGTGGTTTCCCATTCAAGACCTGTGGCCTGCCAGGGATTATCGCCCGCAACCTCGCCGTATTTCAGGGACCAGGCAAAATACAGCAGCGGCAGGATAAAGCCTACCGCCAGCACGGATGCGCCTGCGCTGGAAAGAACGTTCAGCACCTGGAACTCAGGCGGATACGCCCAGTAGCGGCGCGGCATGCCCATATATCCAAGAAGGAATTGCGGGAAGAACGTGAGGTTGAATCCGATGAAGGTAATCAATGCAGCCAGTTTGGCCGGAGCTTCCGGATACATCTTGCCAGTAATCTTGGGCCACCAGAAATGCAGTCCTCCCAGGTAAGCCGTGACCATTCCGCCCACCATCACATAGTGAAAGTGAGCAATCACAAAATAGGTGTCGTGAATATGAACGTCCAGGCCAAGCGCGGCAAGGAACAGGCCCGTCAGACCGCCAATGGTGAACAGCCCAATAAATGCCATGGCGTAAAGCATGGGCGTACTCATCTGGATGGAGCCCTTGTACATGGTGGCAGTCCAGTTAAAGACCTTCACCGCGGAAGGGATGGCCACTGCGTAGCTTAGAAGGGAGAAGACCAGCGCCGAATAAACCGAGATGCCGGCGACAAACATGTGATGCGCCCATACCACAAAACCGAAAACAGCAATGGCGACGCTGGAAAACGCCACAAAGGAATAACCAAAAACGCGTTTGCGCGAGAAACACGGAACAATTTCACTGATCACGCCCATGCCGGGAAGAATCATGATGTAAACGGCAGGGTGCGAGTAAAACCAGAACATGTGCTGGAACAAAACCGGATCGCCGCCCAGCTTGGGATCAAAGATGCCGATGTGGAAACCGCGTTCCAGCGCCAGCAGAATCAAGGTTATGGCGATTACCGGAGTGCCCAAAATCATGATCAGGCTGGCCGCATAATTTGACCACACAAAGAGCGGGAGCCTTCCCCATGTCATGCCGGGGGCGCGCATCCGATGCACTGTAACGATAAAATTCAGGCCGGTAAAGATGGAAGAAAATCCGGCGATGATCACGCCCACCGCCAGCATGACAACGTGGGTCCTCAAATAACCCGAGCTCAGCGGGGCATAAAATGTCCATCCGCTATCAACGCCGCCGGAAACCAT
>DASRCD010000083.1:0-3619 GCA_035653315.1 Candidatus Angelobacter sp. | reverse complement strand
CTCCTTCCCCTTCGTCCGCTACTCCCAATTTGCTTAAGCGATACCTGAGCGCATTTCGCGATAACCCCAGCAACCGCGCTGCCTGGCTCTTGTTCCCGTTTGCGCGGCGCAACGCCTCACGGATCATATTGTCTTCCCACTGCTCCAGCGTCATGCCTTCCGGTAGAAACTGGTTAGCTGAAACTTGCGCAACATTTCGGCTCTGCATCGTATCCAGGTGAATGTCCTGTATGTCAATCACTGGCCCTGACGACAACGCCACGGCCCGCTCTACGCTGTTTTCCAACTGGCGCACGTTGCCCGGCCAGTGATAATTCATGAGCGCGTTCACTGCCGCCGGTGTAATGCCTTCAATTTCTTTTTCATTGTCCACTGCAAATCGCGCAAGAAAATGATTTACTAACTCCGGAATATCTTCTTTATGTTCTCGCAATGGCGGAATATCAATGGGCACCACGTTCAGTCGATAGTAAAGATCTTCGCGGAATGTCCCTTCTTCCAGCGCAGCCCGCAAATCGCGATTAGTTGCCGCAATCATCCGTACATCCACTTTCAATGTTTTGGTTCCACCCAGCCGTTCAAACTCGCGTTCCTGCAGCACTCGCAGCAATTTCACCTGAATGGGGGCTGGCACATCGCCAATCTCATCCAGAAAAAGCGTGCCTTTATCGGCAAGCTCAAATTTTCCCGGCTTGCTGGCCAGCGCTCCGGTAAAAGCGCCACGCTCAAAACCGAACAATTCGCTTTCAAAAAGTGTGTCAGGGATTGCCGTGCTGTTGATCTTGATGAAGGGCCCGGAAGCCCGCCGCGAGTTCTGGTGTATGGCCCGCGCAATCAGGTCTTTTCCCACGCCACTCTCTCCGCCAATCAAAACGGTGGAGTTTGTCGGCGCTACACGCTCTACCAATACCAGCACTTCCTGCATCTTTTTGCTGCGCCCCACAATGTTCTGGAAGTGGTAGCGTTTTCCCAAGGCCTCTTTCAGCCGCTTGTTCTCATCGCGCACCTGCTGGACATCCAGTTCCTTGTGAATGACCAGCTTCATTTCCGCCATGGTGAAAGGCTTCAGCACGTAATCGCTGGCTCCGGCTTTCATGGCCTCCACGGCTGTTTCCACGCTTCCATAAGCTGTCATCACAATGAATGGAAGCGCCGGGTTCATTCGCTTTCCTTCCTGTAAAAATTCCAGCCCATTCATGTTCGGCAGCTTCAGGTCAGTCACTACCAGATCTACTGGCTCTTTGCGCAGAAAACGCACGCCGCTCTCGGCATCGCCTTCCGTATGGACATTATGCCCATCTTCGCCCAGGCTTATTTCCAGCAGCCGGCGCATGCGCGGTTCATCTTCAACAATAAGAATGTTTGCCATATTTGAAAATCATTGCCCACTAGAGACAGTTTGCTGTCCTACAAAAGAAGATGCTGCCGGAAAAGTCACACGAAAGCATGCTCCGTGCCCTGGCTCAGTCAACAGTTTTACTGTGCCGCCATGCGCATCCACAATCTTTGAAACAATCGCCAGCCCCAGTCCAACACCGGTCTTCTTGGTTGTGACAAATGGATTGAAGATTTGTTCTTTCAGCTCCCCCGGAACTCCCGGCCCGCTATCTTCAATCTCTACCTCAACGCCATCTATCTCGCTCGACCGCTGAACTCTTACCTTCAATTCGCCGCCTTGTTCGCCCATGGCTTCACAAGCATTTAAAAACAGGTTGGTAAAAACCTGGTCACTCAAGTCCTGGTCCAGCATCACGCGAGGCAGATCATGGGCAAAACTGCGCTCTATTTTCACGCGTGTACAGCTTCCCTGCTCAATAATCAATTTCAGGCAGCGCTCAACCACGCTTGTAACATCTGTCGCGCTTAGAGCAAGCTGTGACGGGCGGGCAAAATCCAGAAAGCGGCTTACCAGTGCGCTCACGCGATTCACGTCAGTGTAAATATACCCGGCTAGTTCCTGGGCCAGAGGATCAGAATTCTCAAGTTTTTGGGCAAGAATTTCTGCCGAGCCTTTAATCACGCCCAGCGGATTGCGTATCTCATGCGCCAGCCCGGCGGAAAGCTGCCCCAAGGCCGCCAACCGTTCCGCCCGGCGCGCCTCTTCCTGTGCCAGCTTCAGGCTTCTGTTTGCTTCGGTCAGGCTTTCTGAAAGTTCCTGGTAGCGCGCTACGTGCGCACGATACTGCATCACAAACCGGTTGACCGTCATCGCAACAAAAAAGAAAAACAGGATGCGCATCAACAGTTCAGAAATGCTGGTCTCAGTGATCTCAAAGATATGCCGTGCCTGATATAAATTTGCGCTGTAGGCGGCGGAAGCCACCGCGGTCCAGAGTAATGTTCGAAGCGGCCGGTAATATAAGGCCGCTGTCATTACTGGCAAGTAATAAATTGGATAGTAATCGCTGTTGATTGCGGCCGGGTCTCCGGTGTGGTTGATCAGGATGGTTGCCAGGACAATCTTGATCATCACTACATAAGCCGGCCCCCCTTTGCCTGCAAGTTGGACAAAGCGGTTTTCCAGCACTTGGGTAATGCCGATGATCAGCAGGATAATTTGCTTGTGCGGCTCAGCAACCGGCGGAATCAGTGCAAGCCCGCCGAGAAAAATCAGCCAAAGAACGTCCAGCCAGCGCGGAGTAGCGCGTTCCTTCATAAAGGTATGAAATTTGAATGTATCACAGCAGCAATCCTCAAAGCTGATGGAATCATGGTGAACAGCGGCAGGCTGCCGCTTTGCTTTTACCGCCAAGACCAGCCAGAATTGAAGCGTGGATGAAAAAATCGCGGTACTGGAAACCAACAAGGTAGCTGTGCCGGCACACCCGAATCCCGCGCAGGCGGAATATTCCCGCAGACTGGAGCAATGCAAATCACAAATTGCCCTGCTCCAGCGCAAGCACCTCTGGCTCGGCAATGCCCGCATTGCTGTCTTTGTGGCCATCTTTATTCTGGCCTGGCGGACAGCCAAATCAGGCCCGCTGGTTCTCTATTTGCTTTTTGCCGCGATTGCGCTTTTTATCGGTCTGGTTGTTTTACATCGCCGCGTTGTTCGTGCCATGAACCATGCCAAACGTGCTTCAGAATTTTATTTACGGGGCATCGCCCGCATGGAAGACCGCTGGGCAGGCCAGGGTGAGAATGGCAGTGAATTCAAAGACCCTCTGCATCTTTACGCGGAAGACCTTGACATTCTTGGCGACGGTAGTCTTTTTCAACTTCTCTGCATAGCGCGCACGCGCATGGGACGGCAATGCCTGGCACAGTGGCTGCTGCATCATGCCAGTCTGGAAGAAATTGCGGAACGGCAGGCCGCGGTAACTGAATTACGCGATAAACTCAATTTCCGCGAAGACCTGATTGCCGTTGGCCAGAATGACCGTATTGAAGCGGATCCAAAAGCATTGGCGGAGTGGGCGGCAGAAAGCAGCGGCTTAAAGGATGGGCGCTGGTGGGCATTGGTGCTCGCCGTGCTGAACATTGCCGCTCTGGTTTATGGATTCATGGTGCTCTGGGCTCCTTTTGTTGTGCTGCTCATGATCAATGGCAGCATTATGTACCGGGAACGCCACAGGCTGGAAAAGCTTTTTGCCCGACTTGGAGAAACCCATAAAAATCT
>DASRCD010000082.1:0-3084 GCA_035653315.1 Candidatus Angelobacter sp. | reverse complement strand
AACATCTCTGCCTTCCACTCCCGGCCATCATCCCACTGCGTGCCAGGAGCAATTTCAAAAGGCCCCATGTCCTGTGTTACATCTACGCCGCTTATGTTGATGGCAAGCGAGGTGATCCGGCGTTCTTCATAGGACTCCTTGGGAGAAGGGAAGTCGCGATGCCATGGCTGAATTCTGGCTCCTTGAAACGGAGTGTCAAATCCCACTTCCACAATCTGGTAGTCAGGGCCAAGCACGCCTTCCGCCATCGCCGTGACCCACGGATGCGTCACTAGATCAGCAAATCCGGTCAATGCTTCTGGATGCAATTCCACGTACCATCGCCGCGGTCCACGGCCCACAGTGCCGCCGGGACGCTGAATTGCCTCCCAAAACGCAGTCATCATGTCTTCCCTGAGTTGCTCAATCCACTCTCTGGAAAACGCCGCTTTCTTGGCGACAATCCCATCATGGTAGAGGACGCGTATGTCCTCCGCTACATCATCACGGAAGGTTGGAATTACAGCATTGGTGGCCATTGGTTATTTAGATGCGCCAGACAAGAAATCCGAAATAACCTGAATACAAAACCGGAGCAGAATTCCGGCATCTCACGCCTGTTCTCAATCAACTTGAGCGGTTTCAGAGATGATGTACTTGACGGTCTTAACCTCAAGTGGCTGAAGCCGATTTTTCAACAGCATACCCAGGCATAAAAGCCTGCTCCACCCTCGGTGCAGGACACAGTAACTCTAGAACTGTTTAGCAATTCAGAGTTGCTCTCTAACACTACTGCGGACCTTGCGAACTCACGATGGTGAATTCGCACTGGCCCGCAGTGATTTGATGAATGCTTGTACAGTAGCAGCGATGGGAAGCGAATTAAGCGCGCCGCTTCTGAAGCTTCTCAACAATGCTATCCAGGTCCGGATAGCCGGCGCCAAAACTTCTAGTCAACCAGTTTCCACCGCGCTCGGCCACTCGCTCGCCATCAGCCAGAACTTCAAATTGACCGGTCTTGCCGGGCGTGACCACGGTATCTATGCCGAGCCGCTTTTTAATGAGGGCCACGAGACTCGCGACCTTGGCCTTATTGTTCCCTCAAGTCGGGCAGGAACGTATCTCAATTTTCATTCTGGCCTCCATGCTGTTGATTGCCATTGTGCAACCAACGTAGAGAATCAATCTGGCTTATGCTATTCCGAACCGCGAATTTCCTCACGCA
The DNA here is from genome assembly GCA_035653315.1 of Candidatus Angelobacter sp. GTDB lineage: Bacteria > Acidobacteriota > Terriglobia > Terriglobales > Acidobacteriaceae > Angelobacter. Next base: position 1,880 of record DASRCD010000082.1, on the reverse strand, counting down.
TGATCCCAGCTTGATTCTCAATTCTGGCAGCGCCCTTTACGCTTCTGCTTCCTTTTCCACCGTGACTTTCACTTTGCTCACCACATCACGATGCAGGCGGATCGGCACTTCTACTTCGCCCAGGTTCTTGATTGCTTCATTCAACTGGATCTTGCGCCGGTCAATATTAAAGCCCTTGCGCTCCAGCGCTTCCGCGATGTCAGACGTGGTGACCGAGCCAAACAGGTGGTCTTTCTCACCGGCCTTACGCTGGAATGTGAGCGCGGTGCCGTCCAGTTGTTTCGCCAGAGCGTCTGCATCGGCCTTTTCAACCGCTGATTTGCGGATTGCCGACTGCTTCATCTGCTCAATCACGGCGCGGTTCGCCGCAGTAGCTTCAATGGCCAGCTTGTGCGGCAGCAGATAATTACGGCCATAACCTTCAGCCACCTTTACCACTTCACCACGATGGCCCAGCTTGGGAACATCTTCTTTAAGAATCACTTCCATCTCAGAATCTCCAAATTTGCAGGGGCTAAGCCCCAATCTTTTAACACCTGTGGCGCTCTCTTCACCGCTTGAGCCAGAACCAGACTTTTATTTCCGGTTTTCTGTGGCTCTGTGTCTCAGTGGTGAGCAGGGAATTACCGCGCGGCAAAAGGCAGCAGAGCAATATTGCGTGCCCGCTTAATGGCCGCTGTCAGCCGGCGCTGATGCGGTGTGCAAACACCCGTCAAACGCCGTGGAACAATCTTTCCTCGCTCGGCTACAAACTGGCCCAGCAGGCGAACGTCCTTGTAATTAATGTCGTCAATTTTCTCGACACAGAACTTGCAAACCTTCTTGCGACGGAAAAATTTCCGGCCGCCATCACGGCCTGCGCCGCCGGGGCCACGGTCAGGCCGCGGACCATCTGGTCTGCCACCTTGCGGCCTTGGCGCTGGTGTTGATACCTCTTGATTTTCGTCTGCCATGTTTCTCCTTCAAGCCGCGCGCCAATCAGCGCGCCAATCTTTATTATTTTGAAATCTCATTGCACTCGCCAAAAGCCCGCACAACAATGACTTGCTAATTTCTAATGGCTAAGCGCTAATTGCTGGTTTTACGCTGTTACGGCCGGGCTTTCCGTTTCAGCAGGCGCCGATCCTGCAGGAGGACGCTTCACCTTGGAAGCGCGCAGCTTCTGGATCTTGTCCAGGCGCTGCTTCTCTTCATCCGTGCGCACGGTAATGAATTTGATCACCGGCTCGGATACGCGTAAACGGCGCTCCAGTTCGTGGATTGCTTTGCCGTCGGCTTCCAGCACAAACAACACATATTGGCCGTCAGAAAATTTCTTTACGTCATAAGCCAGGCGGCGCTTGCCCATTTTCTCGACGTTCTGTACGGTCGCGCCCGCGGTGGTGGCATGGCCCTGCAGCGTGGAAATCAGCTTGTCCATGTCTTCTTCCAACAGGTCAGGCCGTACGATAAACATCACTTCATAGCTTCTTTGCATGTCTTCTCCATTTGTCGCTTCGCTCCAAACCGCTTTAAAAGCCTTATATACCCATGAACTCCTTCAGCGCCTGAAGCATGCCGCTCAGCGCGCCAGTCGGCTTCGCGGCTTTGATTTTGCGTTTCAACCTGCTAAATACCAAGTACTAACTACTAAGTACTTTCTTGTTCCGGCTTATTCTTCCGGTTAAATTTATTCATCGCCGGCGCAATGCCATCATTCACAATCGCATTGACCGCCTGCGCCGTCACATCCAGCGCTTCATCCACCGCAACCAGTTGTGATTTCCGAAAAGGCGCCAGTATGTACTTGGCTCCACCTTTTCGCGGATCGTCCGGCTGCACGCCGATTCGTATCCGCGCAATCTCTTCCGTTTGCAGCGCGTTAATGATCGACTGCATTC
>DASRCD010000081.1:0-2227 GCA_035653315.1 Candidatus Angelobacter sp. | reverse complement strand
AGAGGAGACCAACAGTTATTAATGAATGCAGATTAGTGGGAAGTTGACAGAAGCAGACCTTGACGATGTACGACGGATCACCCGGTCAAAGTTTTATTGGCTAAAAGTTCTTGCTGTCAATTGGTATGGCATTGTGCTCCTAGGTGCAATTGTCGGTGCAACCGTCGCAGCCTTGATGGGCAAGACACATCCCAACTGGACTGGGCTTGGGGTTCTGTGGCTCGTTATTGCAGCCATTGTGGTATGGATTTCTTATCGTACAAAAAAATCAAGCATAAAAGGGCTCGCGGCTTTGAACGCAACACGGCCTGACTGGATCAGCCTGGAGGATTCCGGTGTAAAGACCAATGGGCCGAATGGGGCGACAACTTTCCAGCCGTGGAGCAGCTTCAAAGGCTGGCGCGAAAGCAAGAGGACCCTACTCCTTGATATGCAAAATGACAGCTTTATGCTGTTATCAATCGCGGAATTTCCAGCAAGTGAACGGCAAGGAATTCGACAGCTTCTTGATTCACATATCATGCGCAGAGAGCAGCACTGATCTTCTCGGGACATTGCATCTCAGTAGCTTTTTGCTATCTCAGCTTCTTCTCTGTCAGCAAGCCCAACTGGTCCACGCCTGCCGAGCGTACATCATCCACCGTATTGACCAGAATACCGTAGCGAACGCGCGCATCGGCGCGGACGAAAACAATTTTAGTATTAGCGCTTGCCATTCCGCCCTTTATTTTTTGTGTTAATTCATCACTGCTGACTGCCTGAGTATTGAAAAAGATTTTTCCATCATGCATGACGGAGACAATCAGCGCGTCGGCTTTATCAGCGTCCGGCATGGCAATGGAATTGTTTGCCGCAGCCAGGCGGATGCGGGTGCCGTGAATCATTGGCGTTACCACCATAAAAATGATCAGTAGCACCAGCATCACATCCACCATGGGCGTAACGTTAATCGTGGAATTTATTCTCGTGATTTTATTTTGAAGTCCCTTGTTCATGGCTGTCTTCCTTTATACGGGCACAATTTATCGCTGAATGATGCTGGTGCGTTTCAGAAAATAATCCACAAGCTCACTGGAAGAGTTGTCCATCTCCACGTCAAAGGCTTTAATTTTGCTAGTGAAATAATTGAACATCATCACCGCTGGAATAGCCACGATCAGGCCTAAAGCGGTTGTAACCAGCGCTTCTGAGATTCCGCCCGCCACCGCGGTTACGCCGGTTGTCTGCTGCCCCTGAATTTCCTGAAAGGCATCGATAATGCCGATGACGGTCCCAAGCAATCCCACGAACGGAGCAGTTGAGCCAATGGTGGCAAGCCCGCTCAGGCCACGTTCCAGTTCTGTATGGGTGATGGCTGAAGCGCGTTCCAGGGCGCGCCGGCTGGCCTCAATCTTTTCTCCCGGGACTTCCTGGGACTGCTCATGCACGCGGAATTCCTGCAACCCAGCGGTCACCACTTTGGCCAGATGACTTTTCTTGTTGCGCTCGGCAACGCGAATAGCTTCATCTAGTTTGCCTTCACGCAAGGCCCCGGCAACAACAGGCGCAAACTGGCGTGATTGTTTGCGGGCAGCGGTGAACGCCAGCCAACGGTCCAGCATCACGCCAATGGACCACGCTGACATGGCCAGCAAAATAATTGCGATGGCACGTGCCGGCCAGCCCATGTGTTCCCATAGTTCCAGAAGGTTCAGGTGCGCACTGCTATGTTGAAAGAACAAAACTGCTGCAAGTGAGGGTTTTAAAACAGGACCAGCCGAATATGCGATGAGCATAGTGACACGCCTCCATAAATATTTTGAATTGTTGGAGTGCGCTGCTCCAGTTTACTTGGCCTGATGTTTTGACACCGGAGGTGAGGGGTTGGGTTCCAGGAATTGGCATTGGATTGGAAAATCTTCACCACTGAGACACGGAGGCACGGAGAAAGCCAGGAGAATGGAAAAATCTCGATAGAAACCAAGGCTTACCACGGATAAACACGGATGACACAGATCGATAGATCGAATTCAATCTCATCGCAGAAGCGCGGAGACGGAGATGCAGGGGATGAGATGTATCATGCCATCCGGCGGCACCTTCACCGCGCAGCATCTTAGCAAAATTGAAAAATTACTTTTTGAGAGCAAAGAGTGCGGCCATTTACTTCCTGGTATTGAAGCGCACTCCGCCGGAAATAATTCGCGGCGAGCCATAGTTCAATATCGGTGTTGCCGCTGTCTGGACT
>DASRCD010000080.1:0-10923 GCA_035653315.1 Candidatus Angelobacter sp. | reverse complement strand
TAACGAGGAATATACCAATCTTTTACCGCGGAGGCACGGAGACGCGGAGAGTTGCCAGGAGTGTGCCAAAGCTGAATGAGAACGCCACAAAGGAACGACTATGGTTTTTCGGGAGAACAATCCTGAAATACGGTCCCGTTTGTAGCAGAAGACTTTCAAGGAAGAAGTCATAGGCTGTATTGAACGGCAGATTGACAAATTATTTTGCCAGATTTACATTACCAATTGGTTATGGAACTGATTGGTTATACAAATAACGCGGCGGAGTTGGATGCGACGTTCGCGGCGCTGGCGGATCCCACGCGCCGGGCGATTCTGGCGCGGCTTGCCCGGGGTGAAGCATCGGTCATGGAGTTGGCTGAGCCATTTGACATGAGCCAACCGGCCATTTCCAAGCACCTGAAAGTGCTGGAACGCGCCGGCCTGATTTCGCGCGGCAGTGAAGCGCAGAGGCGTCCGCGAAGACTTGAAGCCAGGCCATTGGCCGAGGCTACGGAGTGGCTGGAGCAATATCGGGAGTTTTGGGAAGCATCGTTTGGGCGGCTGGATTCTTTGCTTTCCGAGTTAAAGAAGACTGGAGTAAAAAGTGCCGAACAAGGCGCAGCCCGCAAAATTGCCAGGCCCAGAAAAAGAACGCCCCAACCGGGTATTGGAAAAGATAGCGGAAAAAGCGGACACGCCGGACACGCCGGTTTCAGGCGGCGGAAAAAATAAGGAGATTGATGCCATGAAGAATTTTGGAAAGCTCGAAATCACTACACCATCCGGCAGAGAGATAGCCTTCACGCGAGTTTTCGACGCACCGCGCCAACTTGTCTTTGACGCATGGACAAAACCGGAGTTGCTTAAGCGCTGGCTCTATGGACCCAACGGCTGGTCGCTTGCCATTTGTGAGATAGACATGCGCGTGGGCGGGCGATATCGCTATGTGTGGCACCACACCAACGGAACAGAAATGGGAATGGGTGGCGTTTACAAGGAAGTTGTGCCACCTGAGCGGATTGTGAACACGCAATTGTTTGATCAGGATTGGACCGGCAGCGAAGCAGTGGGCACGCTTGTGCTCACAGAGAAAAATGGCAAGACCACAAGCGTAAACACCGTGCTCTATCCGTCTAAGCAGGCACGTGATGGCGCGCTACGCACTCCCATGGCGGAAGGCATGGAGATGGGGTACATGCGAATGGATGAGATGTTCGCATCGCTGCCACAAGGAAGCGAATGACCACACGGCAATAGCTGAAGCGGATAAAAGGCTCCATCTCAGCGCATTCATTCGTATCAGCAGGCGTGCAGCAGCGTTGCGCGCCATTATCTCTATCCTGATTCTGTAAACCCTGTGTATAGCGCGGTCATCTTACATAGAAGTTAAAGTCGGGAAGCGAGAGCGAATGCAATGGTGAAGATTACCTGTGATATATGCGGAAAGGCGCGTTCCCAGGCAAACAAGCGGCTGAGAGACGATTCCTGGATCCTGGGCTATGACATTGAAGTTGAAAATTCAAATGCGCTGCAACGGTCATTGCGTTTTCTGGGCCACTGGGATGACGCGCGCGTGCTGGAACTGGGCAGTATCCATCTCTGCTCAGAGAAGTGCAAGGATCAATATATAAAGGATCAATATATAAAAGAAGCGCGTGCCGCCTGATACGCCCATCCATGATGCGCCTTGATCTGCTGGGGATGAGTAGTGTGCGCTTTGCTGGATTGAGCCAGGAAGATCAAGAGCAGCGAGGTGACAAGCCATAAAAGGCCAACCACAGCCACATATTTATTGATGCGCGTAATCAGGTGCGACTCTCCGGTTTGTTTAAGTAATTTCATGTCCTATAAAAAATAGATGCGGCAAAAATTGAAGGGGATACTGCTGCATTGAGAGAACAGATTTTCTTTTATAGGTCATTTCCATACGATTTACTGATCATTTGCAGACCACTTGATTGCAGATCATTCAATCAATGAATTGATTATGAATCGAATATTGTGACCTCATTCTGGTCTTCTCGCTTTACATGAGGTAAAAACTTTCTTTTCCACACAATCCACAATGCTGCACCATTCTGCGGCATTGACCTTGAACATGGCGGCGCATAGATTCGATAAAACGTTGCAGCATTTAGTTTTGAGTTCCATCCAGCCTGAAAACTCATTTCAATTTCCACATAACGGCTCATGGCCGGGCTTGTGGATAAAAGCAGAGTAGAACCAAGGTAGAAATCATCCGTAATTGTTGGAGTATTTCCGGTAAGACACCGGAAACAGGGTACTTGGAGCCATTGGCGGAAGATTCCTCGCTAAGGTACAATAGATTGTATAAGACTCTTGACAGCTACTATATACAGGCGTAATTTCCCAATACCGAGTAGTTCTGCCGGGCCTGACGCCACTCTCAGGTGACCGACACTCAAGAAAATTCCAGCGCTAGAGGTGGCGCTGAAAACAATAATCGCGGTGCACTCACAATGGGGTTTTGCCGCGCTGGCTTGCCGGCGCTGCAGGGCCATCTTTGCGGAGAAATAAGTATGGAAATGAATTGGTCACGCTGGTTTCATTGCGAATCGAGTTTTGGGTTGTTGCTGGTTCCCAGGCAGCCGGGAATTTTTGCCCTGGCAGAGGAAGTTGCCCAGCCCGCAGAACCCAATTCACGCCGCATGCTGGCCGTTTTTGAAGTGGAAGAAGCCGACGACCTGGCGCACACCATGAGCCGCTTATTTGCGACAGGAAGTCCCTGGCGTGAAAAGCTGGCGCAGGCGCGTTGTTACGTTCGGTACGCGGTGGTGGCCAATGCAACGGAACGCAACGCCGTTGCAGGATCACTGAAGAAGTGGCTGCATTCGCAGCGGGATGTGGCGGCGCTGATTTTTGAGAAAGCGCTCGGCAATTCATTTGAGCAGGCATTGACAATGCCGGACGCTCAAGCCGCCGGAAGGCCAGATTCGCCCAAAAACGATTCTGGCAAGGGTGAAATGCGCAGCGAGCGCCGGATTGCACGAGCACAGCATGAGAGCGGAGCAGCGCAGCGTTCTGGATCCCGTGAAGAAAATGAATTAAAGACGATGGCGGAGCGCGCGGTAGATCGCGTAACGCAGGGCATGAAGCTATCCAAGGCTTCTGCCGCAGGACTCTAAAGGAATCCGCAACAACCAAACCGAAGTGCGGCGTGATAGCCGCTTGATGGGCATGCAGTTGAGACAAACCAGGCGCAGACGACTGGCGGAAATGGGAGAGAATGAAATGGCGGAAGCGAGTGTAAAGACGGCTATGAAAAAAGAAGAGACACACACATTGGCACAGCAACCAGCGGCAAAGAGCGCTCCGGGACTGAAATTTTCGCGGTATTTTACCCGCGCCGGTGTTTCACCGTATGACGAAGTGGAATGGGAGCTGCGCACCGCCAGCATTACTGACGCCAAGGGCAACACGATATTTGAGCAGCGCAATGTTGAGTCTCCCAAAGATTGGTCAATGACCGCCATCAACATTGTGGCCAGCAAATATCTGCATGGCGCCATAGGCACTCCGGGACGCGAAACCGGCGTGCGCCAGTTGATTCAGCGCGTGGCAGAGACCATCCGCGACTGGGGCTGGCAGCAGGGCTACTTCTCGACCATTGAAGACCGTGACGCATTTCACGATGAGCTGGTCCATATTCTGGTTCAGCAGAAAGCCGCGTTTAATTCGCCGGTATGGTTCAACGTTGGCTGTGACCGTCTTGAACCACAATCTGACGCGCAGAACTGGCACTGGAACGCCGAAAAAGGCCAGGTGGAATTCACCACTACTGGATACAAAGCGCCGCAGTGCTCGGCCTGCTTCATCAATTCAGTAAAAGACTCGCTTGATTCGATCCTGACGCTGGCCAAGACCGAAGGCATGCTGTTCAAGTGGGGCAGCGGCACAGGAACCAATCTTTCTCCGCTGCGTGGATCAAAAGAAGTTCTCTCCGGAGGCGGCGAAGCTTCCGGCCCGCTCAGCTTTATGAAAGGCTTTGACGCTTTTGCCGGCGTGATCAAGTCCGGCGGCAAGACGCGCCGCGCGGCCAAGATGGTGATCCTGAACGTGGAGCATCCGGACATTGAGGCCTTTATTGATTGCAAGCGCGACGAAGAAAAGAAGGCCTGGGCGCTCATTGAGATGGGCTATGACGGCTCTGGCCCGGACTCTGAAGCGTACAGCTCCATCTTTTTCCAGAACGCCAACAACTCCGTGCGCGTGACAGACGAGTTCATGTCCGCCGTGGAGCGCAATGGAGAATTTTCAACCCGCGCCGTAAAAGACGGCCAGGTGATGAAGACCTACAAGGCGCGCGACCTGATGAACAAGATTGCCGAAGCCACTTGGTGGTGCGGCGATCCGGGCATGCAGTACGACACGACCATCAACAAATGGCATACGTCAAAAAACACAGACCGCATTAACGCCAGCAATCCTTGCAGCGAATATATGTTCCTGGACGATTCGGCCTGCAACCTGGCTTCACTCAATTTGATGAAATTTCTCAAGTCGAATGGCGAATTTGATGTGCCTGCGTATCGCCATGCCGTGGACGTGCTGATTACGGCGCAGGAAATTCTTGTCGATAATGCCGGTTATCCGACGGAAGCAATCTCGCGCAACTCGCATGACTATCGTCCGCTCGGTTTGGGCTATGCCAACCTGGGCGCAATGCTGATGGCAAGCGGCCTGCCGTATGACTCTGATGCCGGCCGCGACTACGCAGCCTGCGTTACCGCCATTATGTGCGGTGAAGCGTATCTGCAGTCAGCGCGTATTGCCGAGCAGTGCCCGCAGCTTGCTCCGGCAACTTCGCGGGTTTCACCGCAGGATATTACCGGCGGCGCCTGCCCCGGCTGGTATATCAACCAGGAGCCGTTCCTCAACGTAATCCGCATGCACCGCGCCTCAGTGAACAAGATCAGCAAGGAGAACGTTCCTGCTGCGCTGCTGGATGGCAGCCGCCAATGCTGGGATGAAGCTTTGGCGCTGGGCGAAAAGCACGGCTATCGCAACGCGCAGGTAACGGTGCTGGCGCCCACAGGGACCATCGGCTTCATGATGGACTGCGACACCACCGGTATTGAGCCTGACTTGGCGCTGGTGAAATACAAAAAGCTGGTGGGCGGCGGCATGATCAAGATCGTGAACCAGACCGTGCCTTCCGCGCTATGGAAGCTGGGCTACACGCCGGACCAGGTGAATTCCATCGTCAGCTACATTGATTCCACCGGAACCATTGAAGGCGCGCCGGGCATCCGTGAAGAGCACCTGCCGGTGTTTGATTGCAGCTTCAAGGCGCAAAAGGGCACGCGCACTATTCATTACATGGGCCACGTGATGATGATGGCCGCAACCCAGCCGTTCATTTCCGGCGCAATTTCCAAGACCGTAAACCTGCCTGAGTCCGCGACGGTGGAAGACATTGCCGAGGCATACATGCAGGCGTGGAAGCTGGGCATCAAGGCGGTGGCAATCTATCGCGATGGATCAAAGAAAGCGCAGCCGCTGATGGCGGCCAGCTCACGCGATGAAGCTGCCAAGCGCGGAACAAAGCTAGAGAGAGCCGCCGCAGGCGAACTGCTGAGCACGCAGCGTCCGCTGAGCGGCCCGGAGATGGACTTCCAGAAGCTTTCTCCGGAGCAGCAGGGCATGGCGCTGGCTGCCGTGCGTCCGCTGACCATGGAACAGCAGGAGTCCGCGCCGCCACGCGCGGTTCGGCACCGGCTGCCAAGCGAGCGCGCGTCCGTTACGCATAAGTTCGCCATGGCCGGGCATGAAGGCTATATCACCGTGGGCATGTATAAAGACGGCACCCCGGGCGAGCTGTTCATCCGCATGGCCAAGGAAGGTTCCACCGTCTCCGGCCTGATGGACTCATTCGCCACGGCGGTCTCCCTGGCCTTGCAACACGGCGTTCCACTCAAGCTGCTGTGTGAAAAGTTCAGCCACACGCGCTTTGAGCCTTCCGGTTTTACCGGCAACCCGGAAATCCCGATTGCCAAGAGCGTGATGGACTACATCTTCCGCTGGCTGGAGCTGCGCTTTGTCACCGGAAAGCAGTATCCGCTGTTCAAGGACATGATGCTTGCGCCGACCAATGCAGCTACTGGCTCCGAGCTGCTGGCTGCTGGCCAGAACAGTGTGGAAGAAAATGCCGCTCATCCGGCGGCTGGTTTCGAAACAACTCCGCCGCAAGGAGGCGTAGCTAGTGGCCAGAAGCTAGTAGCTAGCAGCTCGCCTTCCATCGCCGACCGTGGCATTTACCACTCCGCCGACGCGTTGAAAGAGTTCGTTGACCTGGGCGACGCCCCAAGCTGCCATGTGTGTGGTTCGATTATGACTAGGAATGGAAGTTGCTACAGGTGTATGAGCTGTGGTTCGACTTCGGGTTGCTCGTAGCTCTAAACTCTGTAACCCCGTAACCCACAACATCAGAGCCCGCCGCAAGGCGGGTTTTTATTGGGCTCCGCCTTAACCAAACGTTAGATGTTCTCCGCGCCTCCGCGCCTCCGTGGTGAATAGCGGGCCTACCCCCTCCCTGGTTGATCCCATTGCATCCCAGCTCATCGGTAATAATATACTTGACTAACCAACATGCTTTAGGTACTCTGGTTTCAGGTGATCGACATGAAACCCAAAACCCTTCAAGCCGCAATTCAGCATTTCAGCGATGAACAAATCTGCATCGATACCATTGCCGCTCTCCGCTGGCCTAACGGTGTCGAATGTCCGGCTTGTGGTCACAAAGAGCACTATTACCTCAAGCCTCAGAAACGCTGGAAATGCAAAGACTGCAATCGCCAGTTCTCAGTGAAACTTGGAACCATCTTTGAGGATTCACCGATTCAGCTGAGTAAGTGGCTGCTGGCGATGTGGATGATTGGGAATTGCAAAAACGGCGTTAGCTCTCACGAGATTCACCGCGCCATTGGCGTTACTCAAAAATCCGCTTGGTTCATGCTTCACAGAATCCGGCTAGCTATGCAGAACGGTTCGATCATGAAACTTGGTGGAAACGGCGGCAATGTTGAGGTTGACGAAACCTACATCGGCGGCAAAGCCCGATTCATGCATAAAAATAAGAGAGCAAAAATGACTGCTCCGGGAATGCCTAAAGGCGCGGCCAATAAAGCCATTGTTGCCGGATTCTTTGAGCGCGATACTCGCAAGGTGAGGACTCAGGTAATTCCAGATCGCGAGAAAAACACCTTTCACACAATGGTGAAGGAAAATGTTGAATTTGGCTCTGGCCTGTTTACCGACGATTGCCACTCTTATTGGGGACTGGACAAAGAGTACATCCACAAGATTGTCGATCATGCAGAGCGTTACGTGGATGGCCAAGTTCACACTAACAGTCTGGAAAATTTCTGGAGTCTTTTGAAGCGTGGACTCAAGGGAACATATGTTGCGGTCGAACCATTTCATTTGTTCAGGTATTTAGATGAGCAGTGTTTCCGCTTCAACAATCGCGGCAACAAGGATACTCCGATTCACGATGGCCAGCGGTTTGAAATGTTGCTCTCACAGATTGCGGGAAAGCGTCTCACTTATGCCGAAGTGACTGGTAAGGTGAATGCGACGCAAGCCTAATCCTTATCGCGAGAAGCGCGGGAAGCGTCCGAAGTTTTAGGACGCTTTTTCTTTTTCTGTGCGGCACGTTCTTTCTGGTACTCATCTTCTCTGCGCTTCATTTCTTCGCGTGGAACTGACAGAACTGTTTTAAGAGCATTCTCAAAGTTCGCGTATTCATTTGAAATCTTTGGCCGCGTCATTCGGAAAGCCTTTCAGCAAGCTTTTGAGTAATCGCTTTAATAGCATTGTAAATGTGTTCCGCTTCTTGCTCTGTATATTTGCCTCGAACATGCATCGTGTGGTTGCGCCATGCGTCTTTGACCACGCCAAAGTAGCTTGCGGCTTGCGAATAGAATGCCTGTTGTTCCTTGCAATCGGGCATGACCTTCCATGCAGGGTCTTTGTGCATCTCGCGAATCCTGCTCTCAATTTGTTCTATTGCGGGAGCCCAGTTCGTATGTGCCAAAGATACGCCGAACTTATTCCCTAATGCACCAAGAACGATTTCAAGGACTCTCATAAGATGGAATACTGAAGCAGTGCCAAACCCTGCGGCGAGTGTAAAAGATGCTTGCAATATATCCCACTGTGTGGATGGAAATGCCTTGTAGACCTGCTCCCCGAACGCATGCGGCTGGTTCATCGTGGGCCAAAATTTTGCTTTGTCCGGCGAGACGAAGAAAAACAGCCTGTTCTTCATCTCTCTTTGAATCAGCCGTTGTACATTGTTTATCTGGCCAATCAACCAATGGTATGACGAATCCTTGTCATCCCGCAGGGGCTTTAAAATGTCGTGCCTAATCGTCTCAGCGGACACCCTCAGCCCTATTCTCTCGCATTCACGTTCAATCTTTTCTAGAGTGTCAATTGCCTTTGCAAGCGTCTCATGTTTTATAGGCTGATACAGTATTCCAATATCGAAATTCTGATCGCCTGCTCCCGGCTTTAAGAGGCAATCGACTTTTAGGTTTTCTAACACCTGCCCAGCCCAATAGAAGGCTGCTGCCGAAAAATCCTGCATGTCCCACCAACTCACTAGTTGCTGTGGACACACTTCCCAAGGTGCAGAACGGGGAGTTTCCGCAGCACGATTTATGTCGGCCATGCTTTGACTTTGAGTCGCGATTGGAGCACACTCATTTAAGGCCAGTGGCAAAGCACGGCTTGAAACACCATGGCGGGCGATACCAGCGCCCGCCTTCTCAATTTGTATCACATCCGCTCCATGAACAAACCCGCCGAAAAATGGCGGGTTGTTTTTTTAGTTGTGAGTTAGCGTTTCTTGCGTTGCCGCGAAAAACCGCCATCTCCCGCCAATGGTTAGCGAAGTATATTATTGCCCAGCTCATCCCAGATTGGCGTAGGTTTGGAGGTACCCCCTCCCCCGGTTTCCACCCCATTTCACCCCAGCCGATCCAACTTGACCCCCATGCTGAAAGATCAGGCAGAGGGCTACAAACTGATTTTGCGTTTAGCTAGCTGCTAATTGCCAGTTATCATTTACTTTTCAAAGATCTATAGCTGCCTGCTCCAGAGAGCTGCGCTACTTTAACGCAATCAATAACAATAAGCACGCACGAACTAGTTCACCAGCACCGGTCACTGCCTTTTGCGACCCTCTGCTTAACGTGGTCCATGGCCGAGCGGGCAATTGCGTAGCGCGATGGCCACGATGCTATCCGCAAGATGCCTATCTTTGTATAGGAATATTGCCAATCGTTGCGGAAAAACAGAATGATTCCTTTAATCAGGGTCGCAAAAACTGGTTGCAGGGCGCATTAGCCTCTCATGTTCTCGCTGCCACGAACAATGGAGCTTTATCCTCGTTGCCTGCAAGGCGGTACAATGGCGATGCGACCCCAATCTTGCATGTCTCGCAATTCCAACGTCAATGAAGATTCGTCGAATTGATTTGCCAAGTGTCATATTAGAAGCCCAAAGAGCTGGGCGATTGATTATTTTCGCAGGAGCTGGCGTGTCTATGGATCCGCCTTCAAATTATCCTGATTTCGTTGCGCTCGCGAACCAAGTCGGTGGAGCTCAACATCCTCGAGAACCGGGCGAGGACATTGACCGGTATCTGGGGCGCCTAAGTGCCCGAGGCGTCACCGTTCACGAGCAAGTACGTACGATACTATCCAACCCTGAATCCCATCCAAATGAAAACCACAGGTCAGTAGTTAACCTCTTCAAGAATTCTGAACAGTTCCGGATCGTCACAACGAATTTCGATCGACATTTCACGACCGTGGCATCCAAGCGCTTTACTGATACAGTTCCGGAGTTTTTCTGTGCTCCGGCGCTGCCACTTGGCAATGAATTTACAGGCATTGTGTATCTCCACGGCAGTGTTGAGAAGCCAGCGAATCGGCTTGTACTTACAGATTCCGATTTCGGACGGGCCTATATCACTGAAGGATGGGCGACGAGATTTCTTGAAAGATTGTTCTCGCATTTTCTCGTCTTATTCGTAGGGTACAGCCATCAAGACATGCTGCTCACATATTTGGCTCGTGGGCTCACGGCCGGCTCCGCCGGTCCAGGCCGTTTTGCTCTGACTCCACCTGGAGATGACGCACGCTGGCAAAACCTTGGCATTATCCCTGTTCACTATCCTTTGTGCGATCCGCCTGAACCACGGCATAAGGAACTTCAGGAAGCGCTGAGCGCATGGGCTGAGCAGTCGCAGGCTGGCGCACTCGCGGTTGAAGAACGAATTCGGATCATTGTGACAGCACGGGTAGCCCTTACTCCTGAAGAAGATGATTATTTAAAGCACGCTGTCTCGGAGTTGCCAACGTTGCGTTTCTTCACGCGTCACGCCCGTGGAGTTGAATGGCTGCGCTGGGTAGAAGAACTTCCGATCACCCAACGCCTGTTTGCATTAAGTAATCAGCGCGTTTTAGAGGATTGGGAACTTGCATCATGGATTGCAAATGAATTCGTCACGCAGCATTGCGACGAAATGCTCGAATTGCTGCGGCGAAAAGGAACCCAAATCTCGGCCGCGCTCTGGGACCAAATCTCGCTCAGGCTGTTCCGCGAAAAGGTGCATGGACCAATCCTTTCCAAGTGGCTGGCCGTTCTCCTCTCAACCGCATCTCCTTATTGGCGAACGGATGTGCTTGAGTATGTCTTCGCGAACTGTGTATATCCAGAAGACTTGACTGCCGCGCTCATGCTTTTCGAGTACTTGACTCGTCCTCGTCCACACCTCAAAGAGTCACTTAGGTGGTCACTAAGCGATGAGGAACCAGAGAAGATTGTAAGGGTGGAGATTGAGACCGACGGCTCGGACCATTACCTCTCATCAGTGTGGAACAATTTTTTCTTACCTAATCTCGATAGGGT
>DASRCD010000079.1:0-8217 GCA_035653315.1 Candidatus Angelobacter sp. | reverse complement strand
CTGATTTATATTCACAAGGAAAAAGAATTGCAGGACGTGGAGCAGCGCTTCCCTGCCGATCATTACGTTCTGATCGATGACAAAATCCGCATCCTGACTGAAGTGAAAAAAATCTGGGGCACAAAAGTTACCACGGTCTTTCCCAGGCAAGGCCATTACGCTCTCGATCCCAGGATTGTGGCCGATTATCCTCCGGCCGACATTACGATTAATCGCATTGGCGAACTGGTGAATTACAAAATGGAATCATTTACGTAATCATCTGTGAAAAGCAACTATCGGATGGATTATCTGTTCGTTGTAGTGAAAATCGAGTCAATTCAATCAGCGATGAGCGTCTGCTTTTCCTGTGGTCTTCCTGCAATTCCCTGCACTTCAAATCGGGCATCAAACAGCAATCTGCCTGATCCAAGAAATGCCCGCGCCGGAAATTCTTCTTTGAAGTAAGTCCGGTAAACGGCATTGAATTGCTCAAACAAACTTACGTCAGAACAAAAGATCTGCACTGAAAGCAGATTATCCATGGTAAGTCCGGCGGATTCCAGAGTCCGCTTTACACCATCCATCACCAGCCGCGCCTCTTCTTCCGCAGTGGCGGGTGGCTTGCCTGATTTATTCAAGCCGATATGCCCACACAGATAAAGAGTATCGCCGTGCCAGACGGCATCGCTGAAAGGGAGATTTTGCCGAACCGTGCGCTCTGATCTGATCCGCTTTTCAGCAGCAGCCAATCCAACGGCGCATGCCAAGGCGCTCAACAAAGGTAAGTAAGCCACCATGTATGTCTCCTAACAATTTCAAAGCCAAGTCGCGGACCAAAGAGACATATCTGCATAATCAACAATTCTTGGGCGACCCACGGCGGAGCTGCGATTTTCAGAAAGTCTTTTACGGGTCAATCTGCACAACGTCGATTGCTTTGCCAATAATGTCAATCTGGGTTACGTTTGCGGGAAAAGCATCAGTGTTGGTATCAAAAATATCCAACTCCCCGCCCTGCACAATATAAATAATGCTGCGGCCTGAGATGGGTTGAAAACCGGTTACGTCAAAGTTCTGCCGGAAAGAAGACTCCTGAGGAAATGTGGTGGTTGAAGATGCGGTATTAAAGATGGAAAGACAACCACGAACGGTATTCGCCGCTGAACCGGGATCGACTGTACAACCAGTGGCGCCGACGTAAACACGATTGTTTGTGAACGTCATTTTCGTGTGCTGGCCGTCAGTAATTGGGATCGGTGCAGCGGCGGTAAATGAGGTGGCATTGATCACGGTCAGTGCGCCACACCTTGAAAGCGGACATGCGGCACTGGGTCCGGTCAGCGCATTTGCGCCTTGCGGCGTTCCAGCCACATATAAATTGCCGCCATTCAATAAACCAACCGTTGCACCGCTCACCGGGATAGGCGCGCTGAAGTTCGGCGCTGCCGCGTTAGTGAAATCCACAAAAACAACACTGGCTGCATCCGGCACGGCAGGCGAGCCATGCGTGGTTCCGCATTCTCCAGCGCAGTTCAGGATAAATGCCTGCGTGTCATTGCCATTGAAAACCGCCGTAAAGGGCTGGTCTAGATGAGCAGGATCTGTAATCGGCGTTACTACCCGGCTGGCTGTATCCACAACAAAAAATGTGCTGGTGTTTGGGGCTACCTGCGCCTGAGGATCGCTGAACACAAGCAGTTTGCTGCCATTGGGACTCATTGCAAGACGGCGCGCATTGGATATCCGAATAACACCGCTGGCAATACCTGTGGTTGTATCCACTGATTGCAGGAACCCAAAATTGCGCTCCGCCGCCCAAGCGGTTTTGCCATCAGGGCTAATCGCAATGTCAAAGGGTTGATCACCGACCGGCGCCGGGAATGTAACTGCCTCTGTTGCATTGTCAATGATCGTCAGATTGGGATTTACTCCATCCATAACGACCGTGGTTCCACCGGAAGTGATGATTTTATTAGCACCGGATGCAGCCAGCGTCTTGGTGGAAATCGTGTCCCGCTGCCCATCAAGAATATCCACCGCGCTGGCTGCCTGGTTTGTGACCAGAACGCGCTTTTTTATGCCAGTAGGCGGAGCGGTTTGGGTAGTGCTGTTGCTTGATCCGCCACAGCCAGTAATGGCAATCGCCAGCATTGCGACCCAAATTAGGAATATAGAGCTGTTTCGCCGCATTCTTGGATTTAGACCGTTTCCTTATGAAAACACATGAATTGTGCTGAAATCGCGATTATAACAGAGCTACTTTTCCAGCCTGAAACGCGCTGCCGAATGTGCTTTCCCAGCAGGCAGAGATGTCCCTGCTCTTGTAAGAATGCTGCTGGGAGAGTTTTATGCGGAAAATCTGATCTTCACTCCTCCGCCCAAGTGCATGACGGAAACAGGAAGCCTGCTGTATTCTTGAGAGAGCAATGGCTTTCGATCTGGTAAGCAAACTTAAACAAGGCCCCGTTCTAGGCGATGGCGCAATGGGTACGTTGTTCTACGCCAAAGGCATCTTCATCAATAAGTGCTATGACGAGTTAAACCTGACCCAGCCGGACATGGTCCGCACGATCCATCAGGAATACTTGAATGCCGGCGCGGAAATTATTGAGACCAATACATTTGGTGGAAACTCATTCCGTCTTGCGCGGCATGGCCTGGCCGATAAGGTAAAGGAGATTAACCATCAGGGCGCTGCCCTGGCCCGTGAAGCTGCCGATGCTTTTAATCTTAAAAAAGCAGCCCATGCCGTGGTTGCGGGATCAGTCGGCCCCATTGGAATTCGCATTGAACCGCTGGGTAAAACTTCTAGGGAAGAGGCGCGCGCGTCCTTCCGTGAGCAGATCGCCGCTTTGATTGAAGGCGGTGTAGATCTCATCATGCTGGAGACTTTCGGGTATCTGGAAGAACTGCATCAAGCCGTTCTTGCTGCGCGTGAAGTTGCTCCTTCAACCCCGCTGGTGGCGCAAGTAACCATTGATGAAGATGGCAACTGCCTGGATGGCGCCAGCCCGGAGACATTTACCGCCAAATTAAATGATTGGGGCGTGGACGTAATCGGCTGCAATTGCAGCGTTGGCCCGGTAGCCATGCTGGAAGCAATTGAGCGTATTCGCCGCATCACTGACAAGCCTCTCTCAGCGCAGCCAAATGCCGGCATCCCACGCAGTATTGAGGGACGAAATATCTATCTGTGCTCGCCGGAATACATGGCCAGTTATGCGCGGAAATTTGTAAATGCAGGCGTTACGCTCATCGGCGGATGTTGCGGCACAACGCCTGAGCACATTAAAGCCATGAAATCTGCGCTGCGCATGGCAGATGTAAAGGGCAAAACCGGAGGCTTTCGGGTAATCACGGAAGCGAAACGCGAATCAGCCATTACTCCACCGCCACTGGCACAGCGCTCCAATCTTGGCAGGAAACTGGCAGCCGGAGAGTTCGTAACTTTGGTGGAGATTGTTCCGCCTAAAGGCGTTGATTTCCGCAAAGAAGTGGAAGGGGCCAAGTTTTTAAAAGCTGCTGGGATTGACGCCATCAATATCCCGGATAGCCCCCGTGCCTCTGCCCGCATGAGCAACATGGCCCTTTGTCTTCTGGTGCAGCAGCAGGCGGAAATTGAGACCGTTCTCCACTTCACCTGCCGTGACCGCAACGTGCTTAGCATGCAGTCTGAATTGTTGGGGGCTTATACAACCGGCATTCACAATCTGATCTGCATTACCGGCGATCCGCCCAAGCTGGGCAACTATCCTGATGCCACAGCGGTGTTCGACGTGGATGCCATCGGCTTGGTGAATATTGTCCGCAACTTGAACTTTGGCCTGGATGTTGGTGGAAATCCAATAGGTTCCGGAACTAAATTCATGATTGGGGTTGGGGCAAATCCGGGGATCGGCAATATTGATGAGGAAATCCGCCGCTTTGAATACAAGGTTGAAGCCGGTGCAGATTTTGCCGTAACACAGCCGGTTTTTGACATCGCCTTACTGGAGCAGTTTCTTCGCCGCATCGATCATCACAGGATTCCCGTGCTGGCCGGCATCTGGCCGCTTACCAGCGTACGCAATGCTGAATTTATGAAAAATGAACTGCGTGTGTCGGTGCCGGATTCAATTATTGAGCGGATGGCGCGGGCGCCGAATGCGGAAGCTGCCCGGAATGAAGGCATTTTAATCGCACGCGAAATGCTGCACAGGGTTCGCGGCCTGGTCCAGGGAGCACAGGTTTCAGCTCCGCTGGGCCGGTATAGCTCGGCAATTGAGGTGCTGGACGGTATTGGCTCGGCAACTGCTGCAGGATGAAGGATTTATTAATGTTTCCATAAACTGAATGATCTTCATTCCACAGTAGCTCATTACAAAATATTTCCAGAATACGCAGCGATTCCCAGAGTAAAATACCTTTCTTGGAGTTTCGGCCCAGTGCCTAAATTTGAAGAGTGCCTTCAACGCCTTGAACAAATTATAGATGAGCTTGAGAAAGGCAATGTGCCGCTTGAGCATGCATTGAAGCTCTTTGAAGAGGGACTGAAACTTTCCTCTTCCTGCCGTAAAGAGCTGGAGGAAGCGGAAGGCAAGGTCGAAATTCTTTTGCGCCAGAACGGAAAACTACAGCCTGAGCCCTACGAACCTGCCACCGAAAGGGCCCAGCAGACAGCCAGAAAGTAGTTCCCCCTTTACCTGCGGGAGTGTCCCGCAGCGATGCAAGTCCAGCGGAAGCATCCGTGTTTTCGCTCCAGCCAAAAGGACGTGCTGAATGAAACCGCTCAGTGTGGTAGTAGCTCAAGGAAATGACAAAGCTGCGGAAATGCTGGCGAAGTCGCTTTACAATCATTTCCGCCTGGTACATACGGCCGGCAACCTGGACGAATTGCGCCATGGAATTTCCAAACATAACGCCGATGTAGCGATCATCGATTTGGAACTCGCCGCTCTAAGCGAGGTGCGGCGTATTAAACGCGAGTTTTCAGGGACCACAATTGTATGTACGCACCGGTTGGCCGATGAAAAAATGTGGACTGAAGCGCTGGCCGCTGGAGCTTCCGACTGTTGTTATACATCTGACGTGCGGGCCATTGTGCTGGCCGCAAGCAATACCAAAACAATTCCTCACGCCCATGCGGCGTAATTAAGCGTGGATGGTTCCACGTTGCTGCTTAAATTCGCTCCTCCGTCCAACCCAAAAGGGAGCATCCACAAGATGCTCCCTTTTTTCTAAGTGGCCTTAACCGCCCTGGAGCCGTAATCAGCAACAGCATCTCGCCTTGTTTTATACTCAAAGCTCAATGTTGAAAGAGATCCTGGAGCAAGGCCAGCGCACAATTGATGCGTCGCTGGAAAAATTATTACCTGCCGCCACCGTGCGGCCAGATACCATTCATCAGGCAATGCGCCACAGCGTTTTTGCCGGAGGCAAGCGCCTGCGGCCCATTTTATGCATGGAAGCTGCGCGCATGATTGCCGGGCGGCTGCCGGATGGAGTAGAAGAACTGGGCAGCGCGCTGGAAATGCTGCACACGTATTCGTTGATCCACGACGATCTGCCCGCGCTTGATAATGACGATCTTCGCCGCGGCAAGCCCACCTGCCATGTTGTCTTCGGAGAAGCACTGGCTATCCTTGCCGGCGATGCGCTACAGACACAAGCTTATGAAGTGCTGGCACGCCTGAAATGCCCGGCAGAAGCCCGGGTAAAAATCATTGAGGAGATTGCGCGGGGCACTGGCACTGTGGATGGCATGATTGGAGGCCAGGTCAAAGATCTGGAAGCCGAGCGCCAGAAGCCCGATGCGGCAACGCTCGAATATATTCATCGTTCCAAAACCGGCGCGCTGATCACCGCAAGCCTGGTCAGCGGTGGAATGTATGCAGGTGGTTCGCTTGCTGAAATCCAACGCCTCCGGGATTTTGGCCGCGCCGTGGGACTAGCCTTTCAAATTGTGGATGATGTGCTGGATGTTACCCAATCCTCTGAACAACTGGGCAAGACAGCCGGTAAGGACACTGCTTCTGAAAAGGCCACCTATCCTGCGTTATTTGGGATTGACGAGTCGTTACGAAAAGCAGATGCGCTGATCCATTCCGGCTGCAACGCCCTGGATTCCTTTGGCCAAAGAGCGCAAACGCTTAAAGATCTGGCCCATTTCCTGGTGCAACGTAAGAATTAGTGATTACTTAAGTTACATCTCGTCACAAATGAAAGTCTCTCTTCTCCCCGCCCTTACTGACGTGTTAGTATTCGAGGATATTTGCCCCTATTGATGTGTAACGTTCACCCCATTACCGGCGGTGCGTACCGCCGAAAAATTCACGTATCAAAACAATCCGATTGGTAATTGTTGTACGTATCTCAAAAAGGAAATTGTCGAGCGCGGCTGACGGCCAGGTCCGGAAGATGCTCTCGGCATACCTAAAAATAGGAAGGGAGATTTACACATGACTAAGTCCGTGCGTTTAATGCTCATGGGAGCTGCCTTGACGGGATTTGTTGCAGGCCAGAATGCCTTCGCCCAGGACACCACCAAGTCCGACGACACAGCGAAGACTGACAGCGGCAAAAAAGCCAGCAAGAGCGCAAAAGAAAAACATGCCTGCAAAGGCCAGAACTCTTGCAAAGGCAAGGGCGGCTGCGGATCCACCAAGGGCAAGAATGATTGCAAAGGCCAAGGTGAATGCCGTACAGATGGCAAGCCCATGGACAAGAAGTAGCCCTGGGTCCTCTAGCTGTTCAGAGGACCGGTGCTGAATCGCTGGTCCTCTATTTCATCTTTATTTAGTTCTAGATTTACTTTCAGTTTCCCTAAGATTTAAAGGTTATGCCCGCAAATAAATTTAACGGACACAAAGAGTATGGCGTGGGCATTGGCCTGCGTATTCCTCATTACCAGCACATCTTTGAAAAGAAACCGGTCGTGGACTGGTTTGAAATTATCTCTGAAAATTTCATGGTGGATGGCGGGCGTCCCCTGCATGTGCTGGACCAGATTCTTGAACGCTATCGCGTAGTGCAGCACGGTGTTTCCATGTATTTTGGCTCGGCTGAGCCGCTCAATCGCGAGCACCTGCGCCGCTTAAAAACCCTGGTTAAGCGCACCAACACGCCGTGGCTTACCGATCATCTTTGCTGGGGCAGCGTGGATGGCACCTATTCCCATGATCTGCTGCCGATGCCATACACGTTTGAAGCAGCCAGGCGCACCGCGCAAAAAATCCGTGAAGCCCGGGACTTTCTGGAAGTCCCCATTGCCGTGGAAAACGTAAGCAGCTATGCGGAGTATCACGTCTCGGAGATGACCGAATGGGAGTTTCTCAATGAAGTGGTGGAAGATGCTGACTGCGGCATCCTGCTGGATGTGAATAATATTTATGTTTCGTCGCAGAACCACAATTTTGATCCGTTTGATTATCTGAAAGGCATTCCCGCAGAGCGCGTCGCGCAGATCCACATTGCAGGCCACTCCAAGTATGAGAAATATATTCTCGATACACACGATCATCCGGTGATTGATCCGGTATGGCAACTTTACGCCAAGGCCATTGAGCTTGCCGGACCTACCGCAACGCTGCTGGAATGGGACGACCGGATTCCTTCATTTGATGAAGTGCACCGCGAGGCGCTTAAGGCAGAAAAGTATGTCCCAGCAAAGTCGGCGGTGGCCTCATGAATTTGGAGCAACTCCAGCGCGCAGTCTTTGAAGTGATTCGCCAGCCTCTGACTGAAGACGAACGCATGCGCGAGCAGATGCTGGATGGACGATCGACAAAAAAAATTGCTGAAGAGATCATTAAGCCCAACGACCAGTTGACCTCAGTCGAGCGATTGGAAATTTACAACCGCGTTTACTGGTTCCGCCTGCTTTCATCCATGGCTGACGATTTTCCCGGCCTGCTCGCCGTGGTGGGACAGGAGAAGTTTGACAAGATCATTCATGCCTATTTAACCGAGCTGCCTTCTCAATCTTT
Organism: Candidatus Angelobacter sp.; assembly: GCA_035653315.1. Lineage (GTDB taxonomy): Bacteria > Acidobacteriota > Terriglobia > Terriglobales > Acidobacteriaceae > Angelobacter. The sequence continues at coordinate 271 of DASRCD010000079.1, read as the reverse complement.
CACCCTGCGCGATCTGGGCTCGCGCCTGGAAAACTGGCTGCGTGAGCATCCGGAATTTACGCCCGGCCAGGAGCGCATTGCGCTGGATATGGTGCGGCTGGAATGGACGGACATTCAAGCTTTTGATACAGCCGAATGGCCCAAGTTGACCGAGGAAGAATTCAAATCACTGGGGGAAGATCCTGTTTTCCATTTGCAGCCAAATCTTTTTCTGCTCGATCTGGCTTATCCCGTAGATGAACTTCTTTTGGCCATTCGCAAAGATGGAGAA
>DASRCD010000078.1:0-7629 GCA_035653315.1 Candidatus Angelobacter sp. | reverse complement strand
ATCCATATCGATTACGCCGGGCACAATCAGCGGCGGTGCTCAGACTGGCGCGATTATTGCTCTTAATGGTCAGGCTCCAGCGGGTGGCGCGTCCATCAACTTGACCAGTGATTCTCCTTCAATACTGGCTCCCGCTGCCGTAACGGTTGCTGCGGGCAGTGCATCAGCCTCGGTCGTGATTCCAACAACTTCAGTTTCAGCAAATACAATCACAACCATCACGGCGAACTGGAATGGCGCCAGCGTAAATTCAAACCTTACGCTTACACCACAAGGCCAGCCGGCGGCCCTCACATTGAGTCCCGCCACGGTCACAGGCGGGGGTGGATCAACTGGAATTGTCAGTATGGCGGCAGCATCCAGCACTGACCAGACCTTCCAGCTCACAACCAGCAATCCAGGCATTGTGGAAATTCCCAGCACGGTTACCATTCCGGCTGGAAGCACGAGCGCCGGATTCACCGTGAATACTCTGGGTGTTTCCGCCCAAACCGCTGTAAATATCTCTGTCGCTGGTGGCGGAGTAACGCGCTCCGCAACCTTGACGGTCAATGGTTTCACCAAACCCTCAACCACTTCACTACAGGTGACCGCAGGCGGGCGCAGTGGCGAACGCGTTGTCTCTTCGCCTGCTGGAATCAGCGTGGCAACAGGTACTTCCGCGGTTGCGCAGTTTGCGCCAGGCACAGTAGTAACGCTGAGCGTTGCCAGCGGCCGTGACGCAATCTGGAGCGGAGCGTGTACCAGCAACGGCGTTAAAGCTAAAACCTGCGCAGTAACGATGGGTGCAAATTCAACGGTAACGGCGAACGTACAATAAGACCGTCAAATGCTGGAAACAGATGGGGCTTTCTGAGATTTCAGAAAGCCCCATTTCTTACGCTGGCCTACTCATTTCCCGTTGCTGTTGCGCTTCCAGTCCCTTGCTTGTGAACCAGTTCGTGGATCATCTTAGCCACCAATGCAGTCCAGCCGGTCTGATGGCTGGCGCCAATCCCCGCACCGTTATCGCCATGGAAGTATTCATAAAATGGAATGTAGTCACGCCAGTGCGGATCATTCTGGAATTTCTCTACGCCTCCAAAAACAGGGCGTTTTCCCTGTCCATCGCGCTGAAACGTGGATACCAGCCGCAGGCTAAGCTCATCCGCAACCTGGTCTAGATTCATCATCTGGCCGGAACCGGTGGGACATTCCACATACAGCGAATCTCCAAAATACTCATAAAAACGGCGCAGCGATTTGACTAAAAGATAATTGCCAGGAAACCACACCGGCCCGCGCCAGTTGGAGTTGCCGCCGAAAAGCTCCGTTGTGGACTCAGCCGGCTCATAATCAACTTTATGATTCACGCCCGCCACTTCCAGCATGTACGGATGTTCGCGATGAAACCGTGAAAGCGCGCGGACTCCATGCGGCGACAAGAACTCATTTTCATTCAGCATGAATTCAAGAATGCGCGTCAACTTGCTGCGATCCACAATGGAAAACAACCGGCGCTGCTTGTGACCCGCCGTTTCCATGCATGCCATGTTTCCGGTGAGGTCGCGGCGGTTCTCAATAAACCATTCCAGCCGCAGCTTGAACTCCGGCATGGACTCAAGCAGGTCCTGCTCCAGAATCTGCGCTGCATAAAGCGGAATCAGGCCAACAATTGAGCGCACGCGGAGCGGCAGCCGCGTACCATCCGGCAGGTGCAGCACGTCATAAAAAAAGCCGTCATCCTCGCTCCACAGGGAAAGCCCTTCTTCTCCCATGTTGCTCATGGCGCGTGCAATGTAAATAAAATGCTCCCAGAATTTAATGGCCACGTCCTGATATGTGGCATCGGCCGCCGCTAGTTCCAGTGAAATCGCCAGCATGTCAAGCGAGTACATCGCCATCCAGCTTGTCCCGTCGGACTGCTCAATGTGCCCGCCTGTTGGCAATACGGAACTGCGGTCAAACACACCAATATTGTCAAGGCCCAGAAAGCCGCCCTGGAAAACATTCATGCCATCCGGGTCTTTGCGGTTTACCCACCACGTAAAGTTCAGCAGCAGCTTGTGAAATACGCGCTCCAGAAATTGCGTATCGCCCACTCCGCCGTTCTTTTGTTTATCGATCAGGTAAACCTCGTATGTGGCCCATGCATGCACTGGCGGGTTCACGTCTCCAAATGCCCACTCATAAGCGGGGATTTGCCCGTTGGGATGCATATACCATTCGCGCAACATGAGCACCAGTTGCGCCTTGGCATAATCCGGATCAATCAGCGCCAGGGCAACGCAATGGAATGCCAGGTCCCACGCGGCATACCATGGGTATTCCCATTTGTCAGGCATGGAAATAATGTCAGCATTGTAGATATGGCCCCATGCATGGTTGCGCCCGCTTTTGCGCGACTCCGGCGGCGGAGGCTGGGTAGGATCGCCTAAAAGCCACTCTCGTACCACATAGTGGTAATACTGCTTGGTCCACAGCAAGCCGGCGAATGCTTGCCGCATGATATTGCGCGTGTCACTATCAGCGGACTGAGGGATTACCGTCGCATAAAATTCGTCCGCTTCTGCCTGGCGATCGGCAAATGTGCTTTCAAAATTCTTCCCCAGCGCTTCCGCCGTTGCCATTGAGGGCTGGCTGTTCCGCAGCCGCAGGCGAATGGCAATCTCGCCTTTTGCAGGAATGGTGAATTTATAAAGTAATCCTGCTTTAGTGCCGCGCAAATCAGGATTGACGGTCGCAAGCTCCCCATTGATCACATAGCGATGAAAAGCATCTTTCACATAAGGCGAAGGATTTTTGGCATTAAAAATTCTTTCGTAATTGGTTTCATTTTCCGTGAAGAGCGGCTTGCCCCCTTCTTCAAACACAAGCTGATATCTGCCTAGTTCAGCTTCCGTGGCGCAAATTGTGCCGCTCTTCTGGTCATAAAATATTTCCGGCCTGGCTTTCTCTGTGCCCCATGACCAGCTATTGCGCAGCCACAACGTAGGCAATAAATAAATTTCCGCTGCTTCCGAGCCGCGATTGGCGGCGGTAATGCGAATACAGATATCTTCTATGCCGGCCTTGGCATATTCCACGAAGACATCAAAATACCTGTCTTCATGAAACACGCCCGTATCTAGAAGCTCATACTCAGGATCGGCTTTCGTGCGCCGCCGGTTCTCTTCCACTAATTTCTGGTATGGATACTCCGCCTGCGGATACTTATACAGATACTTCATATAAGAATGCGTCGGAGTGGAATCCAAATAGAAGTAATATTCTTTTACATCTTCGCCATGGTTGCCTTCATGGCCGGTCAATCCAAAAAGACGTTCTTTCAAAATCGGGTCGCGGCCATTCCACAATGCCAGGGCAAAACAAAGGCGTTGATGACGGTCGCAGATGCCCGCCAGGCCGTCTTCATTCCAGCGATACGCGCGTGAACGCGCATGATCATGCGGAAAGTATTCCCATGCTTCGCCGGTGGCGCTGTAATCTTCACGCACCGTTCCCCATGCGCGCTCGCTTACATAGGGTCCCCAGCGCTTCCAGTAATCCACGCGGTCGCGTGAGTCCCTGAGCCGTTTTTCTTCCTTTGTCATTCGGGCTCCATAGCGCCGCGCGGCGCAGGTTATCTGGCTTACTTCGCTTTGCCGTCTTTCTTTATCTGGCGGCGGAACAATGTATCCAATCCGGCTTTTGTGCTTTCATATTCTTCCTGTGAAATCTTACCGTCCAGGCGGTCTGTTTCCAGTTGGAACAATTCGTTCTTCAGCACCTCCAGCATGTCGCCATCATTTGTTTCAGAAGTTTGTGGCGGGCTGGCTTTCGGTTTCTTCCTGGACTTTCCAGCATTGGCGCTTGAAGCCGCTGCTCTTGCCGATTTGCGTCTTAACCAAATGGCCGTGCCCGTAATCATGACAACGACAGCAATTCCAATGGCATACAGCCATGCGCTCCTGGATGATCCAGCGGAGTCGCTAGCAGAAGCGGGAGCAGTATTGCCCTGATTTGTGTTCTCCTCGCCTTGCGAAGCAAGCCCCTGCCCGGACACCTGGAACTTTATCTCCTGCCCGGCAGCGGCGCTCTTGGTAAAGAAAACGTTCATGCCTGCTTCATCAACGTCTTGAGAGAATTTTCCTGTTGGCGCAGTGAATTTCATGCTCTTTGGCAGCAGCACGCCTAGTTCGCTCAAGGCGCTTTCCGGAGTCAGTGAAAATTCATATGAGCCGCTATAAGGGAGTGAGTAAATGGCTTCAAACCGGGTTACGCCGGGCTGGATGGGAAAATCAAAGGCATATCGGTTTTTTGCGCTGGAAGGGACCGGCGACACTGGAAGAGATTTTTCACCTTCGCGCGTAATAGTGGAGGCTCCCAACTCCGCGCCATCCGGCAATGTAATGATGAATGTCTGGTTGCCGATTCTGCTGCGCGCCGGCTGCGATTCATTGCGGATGGTATAAGCCTCATTCACCTGCAAAAGATTGCCTGTTGCCTGCAAACGATAGACGCGTGCCTCTTCCGAAACATTGGAGAGCTGCGTAGCCGCATCATAGACCGTGATGGTGGCATTGGCCGCTCCGGGCGGCAGCGGCGTTGTGTAATCCACGCTCTGCCTTGTTACGCGCAGCAGGTGCGGTGTTCCATCATCTGGAACATTCAAAGCAAAGTGGCCCCGATTATCGGCGCGGGAGCGCGAAATCTCACTCATATTTTCCGCCGAGAGCAAAACCACTTCTTCTCCAGAGCCGGGCTTATTGGTTGTTCCATTCACAACTGTGCCTGCCACCTGCGTTGCCAGCAGGCTTGGCGGAGCCAGCAGGCAGCCAGCGAATACCGCAATCCAACACCCTAACCTCAAGCTTCTTTGTTTCATGGTCATTTATTTATGTTTAAAGACCTCTGGCAATGGCCGCTTACCTAATATCAGGCTCGGATAGATTGTAAATAATGCGTTAGCAGCGCTCTTGCAATGACTTCAGGCTGCTATCATCATCGCCATGAGGGCTGTTGTCCAGAGAGTTTCCCGCTGCCGGGTCACAGTGGATGGAAGCACCATAGGCGAGATCGGCCAGGGATTGCTGGTCCTGCTGGGCATCAGCAAGGCAGATGCAGAAGCTGCCGCGGACTATCTGGTGGAAAAGATCATCAGCTTGCGCGTCTTTGAAGATGCGAGTGAAAAGATGAACCTGTCAGTCAAAGACATCGGTGGCGCTTTGTTGGTGGTTTCTCAATTCACCTTGTTTGGTGACGTACGCCGGGGGCGTAGGCCATCATTTGACGCTGCCGCTCGCCCTGAAGAAGCCAGGCGGCTCTATGAATACTTTGTGGAGAAAGTCCGCGCCGCCGGTCTGCGCTGCGCGACGGGACAATTTCAGGCCATGATGGAAGTAGAGCTGGTCAACAGCGGGCCAGTCACCATCCTGCTGGATTCGGAAAAGTTGTTTTAATGGCCGCCTGTTTCCTGATTGATACAGCTGGCTGGACCTGGATCATGGTGATTGCCATGCTGCTGGTTGGCGGATATTTTTTCATTGATAAGTTAATGCGCAAAGGCATCTATGAAGAGAGCACAGATGGCCGCAGCCGGGTAAGCAGCGCTTTTTCAGAGCTGCAAACACTGGTTGATCCCGCGCACCGTCACGTCATCGAAGAACAGGATCGTAAACGCAGAACATGATGAGGCTGGCGATGATCCTGACCAGATCTCTTAAGTTTGTCCTTCAGCGCTGAAATGGATATTCATTGATCCAGTGGAAGCCTCGATTCACCAGCGTGAATTTATCCTTATCCAAAAGCTTTAATTTCATTTGGACCTGATGCCCATCCATGGAGCCGTTCAATTCAAGTTGGTCTGTGGCTGGGCGGGCATAAGAAAAGCTGGCTTTCCAGTTTTTATCTGAGCCTTTGGTCAATGTCAGAGTCTTGTCTTTGTCATTGATGGCAGAACCGAATCCGGTCACGGTGTCGTCAGGGCGCTGGAAAGTCGTGGCAGATTCAAAGTCAAAGATGACCCGCCGCCAGCGGTCTTTGTCCGTGAGCAATGGCGGGCGAAGCTGGCCGTCAACAGACATCTGATCGACATCCCAGATGCCGTAAAGCGAAGGTTTAGGACGCCCTCCACCATACTGATGCCATGCATCAATTCCCGAATAGATGTTCATTCCCATCAGGTACAAGCCGAACACGACCTGCAGAATCACGGCAATACGATTCGCGCGCAAAGAATGGAACAAAGGTTTTTCCTGGGAGGGGCTGACTGTGCGGTCGGTAAAAAAGAATTCAAGCAGTCTGCGGGCGTCCGGCGCCAGCAGGAAAAGTGAAAACAGGATCAGGTGGAAGGAAAAAAGTTTTACCGGCACGTCATAGGTCATGTTCAGCATAAAGACCTGGATCATGTCTGCCAGGCAGACCAGCGCGCCTAGGGTCGCGGTGCGCGGCATGATAAGCAGGATGCCGCCGAGGGTTTCCGCACAACCGGCAAAAATCTCATAAGAGTGAGAGGCGCCAATAGACGACCAGAGCACCGCCATGGGAGAGAAATTGCCATAGGGTTCAAGAAGGCGCGTCAGATATGGAAATGGCATTTGCAGCGGAATGGCTTTGACAAGGCCGTAAAGAAACATCTCTGAGGCCAGCATGAAGCGCATTGCCAGTCGGAACCATTTGTGGAACGTTACGTAGTTTTCGCGATGGCGATCAAAAAACGACCATAAAACAGTAACCGCCGCCGAGATCACCAGCAGGCAAAAAGCCAGCACCCAATCAAATGTCTTGTCGCCGCTGCCACTGCCCGTATAAACAAGATCATGCTTCACGCGGAAGACGTGAGCGGCAGTCCAGAATGTGATCTGCCGCAAAGGCCACTGGGCAGAGAGTTCAGGAATATTTACTTTAGGGATAAAAAACAGCCCGCCCAGAATCTGATTGCTCAAGCTGAACAGCGTGAAGTAAGTAACGCAGAACCGGAACGCAATTCGAAGGCCAAGACTCCAGTGCTCCTTCAAAGCGGATACTGGTTCCGCTGCCGGGAATTCTTTGGCTTGAATTGGAGCGGCTAACGCAACTTGAGCATGGTCTGCCAAAATGACACCTCCGAGCACTTGGTACTGGGCTAAAAATTGTTGCTATTATGCCACTCCAGCAGCTCCGCAATCTTGTGCAAATCACCTTATCCGGCAATTTTCTTGCGCCAATGAGTGCATCTGGTACCATGCTCACGCTATGAAATATCTTTTATTCATTTGCGTGCTCACTGTTGCAAGCTTTGCTCAATCCCACCCTACGTCTGGTGACGAAACGCAGCAATTGCTGCAATTGCTGGCGGATGCTCCCGGCCCTCCAGGTTTTGAAGAGCCTGTGCGCAAGATCATGGTGGAGCACATGAAGCCCCTCTCTGAAAAGCTCAGCTATGATGGCCTTGGATCGGTAATTGCCGTGCAGGGCTCCAGCGGCCCGCGCGTCATGGTGGACGCGCACATGGATGAGTTGGGCGGCATTGTGCGCCGCGTGACCAATGATGGTTATCTCACTATGCAGATGCTTGGCGGCTGGCTTGACCAGGCCCTGGTTGACCAGCGTTGGACCATTCTCGGATCGAAAGGCCCCATTCATGCCATCACCGGCATCAGAGACATTCATATTGTCCCGCAGGAAGAA